>NZ_JAKRFW010000023.1:0-67737 GCF_022347905.1 Pseudoalteromonas sp. Of11M-6
GTGATTCGGTAAAACGTGATTTTTTCATAGTTAGTCTCCTGCTTTAATGATTGCAGAAAACTCCAATTATGCATGTCTCATTTTATGGGAAGGTGACAGACAGGCTTCGCGCCAGCGCCTTTATCGCCATAGCGCTGTTTAAATCCGCTCTCTAAGCACTGCTAATCAATGAGCTTTGCTAGTTTCACCAGCTCATGATGCGATGAAACGATATCAAGAAGCTTGAATTAAAACGGGTGTTTTTGTGGTGTGTGCCTAGTTGATTCTGGTGTCATTTTTACACTCAAATTGCGATGTTTTGGTTGCGTGATTCAAAAAATCTGTAATTTGAGAGTAGTAAGAACATTTAGATCTTCAAGTAATTCAATTGGTTTAAGGATGAACATAATAAAACTTTCATGATATCGTCTTGGTATAATCTCGCAGTGAGGTCGTATGGGTACATTATCAGTCCAACAAGTTTGAAAATTATAAATGGAAAGTGCGTAGTTGGAATTGATCATTATAAAATTAGAGATTCACCCTTCTTCGTCATTTATTTTTGATATAGCTACTTTTAGGATATAGATAGAAACAACAATGCAAAAAATAAAAAATGCAGGAAACTTATCCATCATAGGTAAATAAAATAATGAGACCATGATGTAAATTATCCCTTCTGCGATCTTAAAATTCACAATGCGGTTCATAAATATTGAATTTATAATGAGAAAACTTGATATGAAGCTAAGTAATGCTAGGATGCTGGCAGCATCTAATTTAAGATGAAATAAAAAAGGGATTAATATAAGTAATAATATAGATAATGAAAACTTATATGGCTTTTCTAGGATGTTATTCATTCTATTCTCTCTACTACGTTATCTAGAAAAATGAGGCCAAATTCAGCCTCATCAAATGCACTAACCACATTTAGCGCATTGTACACATTGTCTTTCCAACAACCTCGAAGCACTTTACCATCGATCGCAATGTGTGGCTTTTGAGCTTCTTCATGCGTTTAAATTGCTTGGCATGGGCATAGCGCGCTACTTTTTGTGCGGTCTTAGGGCCAACTCGTTCATGACTTTGTCTAAGCCGAATACCGGCTTGCTTAGCGAAACCAACCAGTTTATCACGGCATTTTTCTAGTAGTTTATTGTCGGTTGGATGGGTGATATTTTTCTCCATGATGGTGCTGTCTAAGACTACTTCCCGTAAGCTTGAAGGCTTAATAATATTACTTTTAAGGCCCGCATCTACCGTGAGTGACAGCATTAATTCAACCCCATTTTCGCCAATATGGGTGGTCACACCACATGGCTACCGTATTTTCGTCAGACAATTTGTGAATTTGTTTCAGGTATTCGAGGCCCGCAAGCAGACGAATAGGCTTGGCGCCAGCGCCTTTATCGCCATAATGCTGTTTGAACTCGACCTCTAGACGCTGCCAGTCAATGAGTTTTGCTAGCTTCACTAGCTCATGACGGGGTGAAACAATATCAATAAGCTCGATTTGAAACAGGTGCTTTTGTGGTGTTTGCGCGGTTGGTTTTGGTTTTATTTTTACACTCAAATTGCAATGTTTTGGTTGTGTGATTCAAAAAAGCTGCAATTAGAGGGTAGTAAGATCGTTTAGATCTTCAAGTAATTCAATGAATTAAATTGGTTTCAGGGGCGACTATTTAAAAAAATAGCAATTTCTTTAGCCATTTTTTCAATGTTCTTTTTAGACTCCAACATATACAACACCCTTGAAGAACCGTTGATAAAAAGTTTTCCATCAACTAACTCAATAGAGTTAATTTTAACAGCAGGCAAAAAAGGACAGAAACAACAAAAGGCTTCATTTTTTTCGAAATAAAATAAACGTCTAAATGTTAGAGCAACATAAAACAACGAAGCTAACAAAAAAACATAAAAATCACCCCAAAATAAAAAAATAGGTACATAAAAGATAAAAAAAACAAGTGCTGAATTATAAAAGCTTCTTTTCATTTTCACCCTTGATTTGGGGTGATAAAACCACCCCAATTGAATAAAGTTACTGCATTAATGCGTAACTAACAGTGCCGCTTATAAAGCCAATACCGCCACCCATAAGCCCCAGTACAGCACCAGCAGGTGCACCGCCAATTCCTGTAGACGCAGTACCGAGTGTAAATCCGACTGTAGCACCAAACCCAGCTCCGCCAATAGCACCTTTAATACCAGCTTCCCAAAGACCTGATACAGAAACGGCACCATCAACTAGTATAACTTCATTTTTTTTCAATTCTCTCATGTTCTTAACTCCTTATTTAGCCAAAGCATAGTAAAGTGCGCCACCCGCAGCACCTACGCCAATGATGCCAGCAGTAACCCAACCAATAGGGTTGCTTGCCAGACCAACATAAATAGCAGCAGCACCTGCACCAGTCAGTCCACCATCAAGGCCACCAGCAATTAAATGATCGGATGTCCAAGCGGCACCATTTACTTCTTGAACTTGATTTAAATTCAGTTCTTTCATCTTTGTTTCTCACGTCAAAGTTAGTTATTAATTTATCATCACTTCCGCCAAAGAAGATGACTTGTTCTAGAGGGAGTTCAGCTCGCCTCCGAAAATTATAAAAACAATAAAAAAATAAAAAATCAAATTTTAAGAAATTAAATGAAAGTAATAAATTCATTGGTTTAGAGGAAAAAATATCAAAAAGTAATATTCTATAAGCATCTAGTAAGATGTTGTTTAGCAATCTGTGTCGTTTCATTAGAATAAACAAAAAAGAGGAATGGCGCATAAGCAAAGAGTTTTATTTAGACACTGGACAAGATTAAGAACCTGTCTTCATGTAAGGTTTTGATTTTGAGGATGTTCTTGAGGTAGGCAGACTATTTATGCAAGTTGATACATTGTTAGAACGCTTCTCTAGCATTGATTACTTGAGGTGAGAGCATATTTTTTTAACAAAACTAACTCTAGAAGAGTTTCTCTCTGAATTCGTCGTCAAGCCTAGCACCTAATGTTGCTGACTTTCTATGTACCAATGGTGGAGAATTTCTTCTTGTTGCATTATTTGCGCATCTTCAGGGACGGGGATAGATAAAAGTGTGTATCAATTCTTGTTGTTTGCCCATCAATTGCAACTAAGTCAGCAAGCTCTTGCCATTTCTGTTTGGTTTCTTTAGTAATTTATCAGCGCTTAATGCATAAGTAATATGCACTTATTCACGGCTGCACCCATTATTTTGTTGCTTGCTTTCTGACAAATCGCTTTTACTCAATGCATTGTTGAAAGATGATGTGATCCCACCGTGGGATTACCTGTAAGCAGTTTGCTTTTTAACCGCTTCATCAGAGGTCGTATACCATCATCTGAATTCGAGTGCTTAATCTCTCAAGCGTTAACCTGCTTCATTATTACTTAATGAAAACAGAGCTAAAAATCCCGCTAATTTTTATCAAACTCTTATTTTTTGAGAAGCTATTTTTATCTTTTTGTTTTTAAACAATAAATTTATTTGTTGTAATTTGCCTTACAAATTTTTGACTGACATGATTGGACCTAAGTTTGAGACGCTATGACATTTGGCGTGTTTGAAATGGGGCATAAGGCATGACAAATACATTAGAAAACGCTGGTGTGAAGGTTCGAGAGTATGATCGGAGCACCTATGCTGTGTGGGAAATTACCTTAAAGTGTAACTTAGCCTGTAGTCATTGTGGTTCTCGTGCGGGTGATAAACGAGCTGATGAGCTGTCGACTACGGAAGCGTTTGATTTAATCAAACAGATGGCTGATCTAGGCGTAAAGGAAGTGACCTTAATAGGTGGCGAAGCTTATCTACGTCCTGATTGGTTGATGATTGCGTCAGAAATAAAAAATAAAGGTATGAGAGTCACCATGACGACTGGAGGTTACGGCATTTCCAGAGGAACCGCAAAGCGCATGGCTCAAGCGGGCATTGAAGCAGTCTCAGTTTCTATTGATGGTCTTGAAGATGAGCATAATAGTATTCGTGGCAAGTCTGATTCGTGGAGCCAATGCTTCACCACATTATCTCAATTTAAAGATTTGGGAGTACATACTGGAGTAAATACTACAGTAACAAGAAAAAGCGCAAAGGACCTTCCTTTATTGTACGAAAAATTAATTGATGTCGGCGTCAAAAACTGGCGAATCCAATTGGCCGTGCCAATGGGGAATGCGGCTGATAATAATGAGATGTTGATGCAGCCTTATGAATTACTCGATCTGTATCCATTATTGGGGTTGCTGTCAGTTCGTGGCAGAAAAGACGATCTCATAATTCAACCTGGTAATAATGTTGGTTATTTTGGTCCTTATGAACGTTTGCTTAGAGGGACTTTTATGCAAGAGAGTAAGTACTCGTTTTATACCGGTTGCGTTGCAGGACAAGGAGCTATCGGCATTGAAGCTGATGGCAAGATCAAGGGATGTCCATCATTGCCGAGCGAAGAATATACAGGGGGTAACATCAGGGAACGTACATTGAAGGATATTTATGAAAATGCACCAGAACTGAATTTTAATAGTCAAGAAATGGACGATGCGTCGATTGCACATTTGTGGGGTAATTGTAAGGGATGTAAATACGCGAAACTGTGCCGAGCTGGTTGCAATTGGACTGCTCATGTATTTTTTGGAAAGCGAGGAAATAATCCTTATTGCCATCATCGAGCATTAACTTTAGCCGCCAGCGGTTTACGTGAGCGCTTTCAGCAGCGCGTTGCGGCTTCAGGTATCCCGTTTGATCACGGTGTATTTGAAATCTATGAAGAATCAATCTCTGCGACATCTAATGACAACGTAAATCGCTTCACTATTCAGGGTATAAATTTTCCTCCTTCTTGGTTGGCGACAGACTCTAATCTGAGAGAGCGATTAAATAGCGAGAAATTAAATGCAATTCATCAATACAGAGCGTTAGGTTTAGCTAAAGCTGTGTGAGTGAATAAAAGTCTGTGGCGGCAGACTTCTAGGTGTAAATGATAGAGGCACCAAAACTTAGCGGTTTACCGCAAAGTATACTCTCGAGAGTACAAGCTCTATCAATAAATGTAATAAGGAAAATAAAATGAGAAATAAAAACTACGATATGCAAGAGCTGAATAATGCAGCCGAGTTACTTGAGTTAGTCGAAGGTGGCACACTGCATGATAATGGCTTAACACCTGTTCCTTGGGATTTTCCTCGTGTTATTCCAGACCCTATTGACCCAGTAAAGCCTCCGTTTCAAATGTCTTACGGTATCTGGATCCCACCATATGATTTAGCTAAGTACTCTTTGAAATAAGCAATGCTTAAGGGGCGGAAGAGATTTCTTTTGCCTCTTTGTTACCTCATACCCCAACTGTTTACTAGGGTCACAAATTTTCATCAGCAATAGCATTAGGCTTTCTTAACTAGTTGATAGTGCTCTGGACAAATCGTGCGCTCTAGTCTTTTGATTTAATCACAACGACTACTTAACAAGCGACTGTCCAATAAGCGTCTCTCAATTATTAGCTGAATACTTCATATGGTGGAATAGGAAATAGAATAAACCCTTCAATACTTTGAAAAAGATAATAAAAAAGGAATAGAAGATGAAATTTAGTAAACTTGCACAAAGTTTATTATTGGCACTTTTGCCCGTAGGGCACATATATGCATCTGGAGCCGATGAGAATACAACACCTATTGTTGTGAGCTACACTCAGGGAAATTTACCCTCAGCATTTGTTGCGCGGTCAACGCTGTTATCTTCAGATGGTATCCGTACTTATGCTTCTCTCACCGTTACCCAGAATGAACTTGACTCTCTACTTGTAGAATCACTTAATCAAGGTGGTTTACTGCGGATTGAGGGAAATCATAGGTATCATTTCCCTCAATTACTTTCTCATAATGCGGGTGATAAATCGCAAAATCAGCTTAACTGGCAACAGTTAACAAAGCTTTCTAAACTGGAGGTTCAGACCGTTGGTACAACGAAAGTGTGTCTGATCGATTCAGGTGTTCAACTTAATCATTCCCAATTGAGCTCACAGTTATTTTCAGGGCTGAGTAGTGAGTATGCAGGCTTCTGGTATCAAGATGCGATTGGGCACGGAACTCACCTCGCTGGACTACTTACCGATCCTGTTTTTGCGAACGGTGAAATATCCGTTGAAGTACGAAAATTACTACGATCGGCTAATGGTGAGAATTCTATTATCCGCGATTCAGACCTAATTAGTGCCATAGAGCAATGTGCAAATTCAGGTGCTCAAGTGATTAATATGTCGCTTAGTAGTCCATACTTTTCATCTGCTACTCGAGATGTGATCGATAGACTTGCCTATGACAGAGACATTATTTTTGTTGCTGCTGCGGGAAATCACGGGATACCTCAATCAGATAAAGGTGACTACCTAGCGTTTCCAGCGGCTTATCGAAATGTGATCGCCGTTGGCGCGATCGATGAAAATACGGATCTTGCATATTTTTCCGCTGAGAATGCCAGTATTGATCTAGTTGCGCCCGGTGTGAATATTCGTTCGACAATGACAAATCGTAATCGAGTGACTGCGGTGAGCAATAAGGTAGGAAATAAACTGCACTTTGTTCAGATTGATAATGGTACTCAGGACTTTCCAAATGAATTGAGCTTAGTGGAAAATTGCTTGGTAGCGCTGCCTAAAACGCTATTGGATGAGCATGATACACAATATGCTCTATCCCCTGAAAGCAAGCAGTGGTTAAAAGATGCTACAGACACATGCGCTGATGCTAACGGTAGTGGGATAGTATTTACTTATGATGTTGGTATTGCAGATACTACCATTAGCAAGATCGATTTTAGTACAAGCTTCCCGACTCTACTTATTCCAAACTTGACGTTAACACACGGAAGTTCAGAGACATTCGATTTACAGGTTGATGTAAATCAGTCTGAGTATGCTGTTTTATCCGGCACATCACAGGCAGCAGCCATTGTAAGTGCTGGTATAGCCAAACTCAAATCAGCTAACCCTAATGTGGATAGAGAAACGCTAATTCAAGCGTTATTTGGCAGTGCCGAAGACCTGGGACAACAGGGTAGAGATGGTAAATTTGGTTTTGGATTAGTCGACTTTTATAAAGCAAACCAAGTATTAAATGGCGAGATTGAGTTACCGGAGCAAGGTGTAAATCACTGTCCTGCTTCTTGGTATAGTAATCGCGCGTATACACAAGGGGAGCGTGTTGCTTTTGGCCGCTTTGTTTATGAAGCGAGCTATTGGTCAAAAAATCAAAACCCTTTATTCTCCGATGGTGATTATGAAGCGTGGAGCTATATCGGTGAGTGCGATAAAACTCAACCTAGTTATACCGCAGACTTCGATAGTGACTATGCCAGTTCTGGTTACCAGTTATCAGAAATAGAACGAATCACAGTGGTTTATTCATGTGAAAGCTACACACTAGCTTGTGGTGGAGGTAATTCTGGTGGCGGATTTGGTGGCTTCATTAGCTGGGGTTATGGTGGTGGTTCAGGTTTTTCTGACGGCGGAGGCGGAGGAGGCGGCTCATCATCAAGTAATCAAAATAGTCAAAAAGAGAAAGAAGCTAAACAATTTAAAGAAGATGCAGGCGATATTACTAACGTTGTCGCGCAATTCCAGTTGAAGCTAAAGCAAATATTAAATGGCCTAGACCCAAATAGTTCAGCCTATAAACAAGTCAATGGAATGCTTCAAAACTTAGGTAAACTCGCCGATAGGCTCAACAGTGGCGTACAAGGCTTTAGTCACGCTTGGAATGGTGAGGGTCAAGAAGCGTTAGCTGAGGCACTTGCATTTGTGGTTGCCGTTAAAACTGGTAAAACGATCGATGCTGTTGGTCGAATGTTAGGTAAAAACCCTGTAGTTGCTGTTGGCAAGGCTGCAGTCTCTGTTGGGTTCAGCTACGCGGCTGGTAATAGTGTTGAAACAGCTGTTGAAAATTTTGTTTACGATACGTATGTCAAGGATGCGATGACTGCTGCTAGCTATTATCAAAAAGTCGTGAATAAAGGAAATGAAATACTCAATGACATGCGCTGCGGTTATCAGCGGGTAACTAGGCCCGATATGTTATGTCGAGAGCATCTGAGAAGCATCGATCTGCTTGATAACACGTACATTGTTATGCTTGATCTAGATAACAATGGTGTTCGCTGGCAGTCCGCGCAAGCAGACAGAGAGATTTCCTTAGGTCAAAGTGACGGAATGTTATTCATAGACTTTAACGGAAGCGGCGAGCTCGACAGTGTTAATGAAGTGCATTTTGGTCATGCAGATACTCAGTTGGATACTTTATTGCTATTAGATAGCAATCGCGACTTGAAGATAGACGCATTAGATAGCAATTTTGACCGTCTAATGGTTTGGCAAGATCTTAACGCGGATGGTCGAGTCAATTCGGATGAATCTATCTCTGCCGCTAGTTTAGGGTTGGTAATCCATTTAGAAACTCCAAGCTTACAATTTACAGCGACAACTCATAGCGGTCCGGTAGGACTAATTAAGAGTAAGCAGTAATCGGCAAGCAGCCACGGAATGCTAGTTATTTTGTGGCTGCATATTTTCCATAGTTTGCAGTAATATCAACTTAAAAATAGCAGTAAAGGGAACATCAATCGTGGACGATCACATACAAACCTCTCCCCGAGGGGAGTCTACACTGGTAGATGAAGTAAACACTACGCAATTTTACTTTTCAATTAAAGTATCTCGTCTATTATTTGCATTAGCCGTTTTTTTCGGCATATCAGCTTGGATGTCGGAGGGGATATACTCACCGCAGAGCGCAGCGTCGGCGTTTAAGTCTGAACTTCTCAGTAACCCTAAAATACTTTTTTGGTTTAGCTTATACTGTGTCACTTTTATGGTCTCGGCTGGATTTTATTTGTTGGTTACGATTCAAAATAAGTTGGTTTTAGATGTCAAGAATTGCACGATTGTGATTTCTTATCTGTTTTTGCGAGACAAAACGATCGATTTTGAAAGCCTTGATAGCTTATTGGTGTTTCAAGATGAACATGAGCCATCTTTATTTGGCTTACATTGCCAGGACAAAGACCAACGCAGGGATAAATATCTAAGTAAGGGTATATGTTGGAGACTAGCAGAATCGCAATTGGCAGCATTTCTTCAAGTGATTAAAAAACACCGATTAGATCTCGGAGTTTCGCCTTGGGATTGAAGTGTACCAAACATAGTAAGCATCACTCTTACGAGATTATTCATAAACTTTTCCAAACTCCTTTCGCATCACACGACTGTTGATCTTAGTAGGTCATACTTTTGAATGGCCATCATCATTTTATCTCTCTAGGCCGTACGCTCATGTTATAGACACTGAATGATTAATGGGGGCTCATCAACTGTCTCTCATCTGTCAAAGTGTTTAGTTTGATTTTTACATTAGCTGAATATCAATATCAAACCAATAATATACTCTTATTTGGCCATAATATTGGTGCTTAAGATTATGATAATTATAGTTAAGTTGTTTTTTTCCTTTGTTTGATTTAAAACTTTTTTAGCAACAATATTGAGCCATACCGAATTGAAGAGATGTGTTATTTACCTTTCACACTTTGCAACTTTAAGTCGGTCTGGCAGGTGGCTGTACTCAACTCTACTTCTCCACTTTGTCTGAAAATCGATTACCAAAAAAAGCGAGATAGTATCAATCTCAGCGCCACAAAAGGACAGTGGTTCTGTGTTGGTTGGAAGATCTAGCGATGCCTTCCATTTGAAGCTTCAAACTTGGTAATCAAACTACATGTTATTTTTTAAAAATAAATTAGGATAATAAAATGAAAGACTTACATCAAAATATGCAAGATGTTACCGAAGCAAAAGAACTACTTGTAAAAGTAGAAGGTGGTCTATCACCTATCAAATTCCCTGGTGATGACAAATTACCACCTTGTGACTGGTGGGTTTGCCCTCAGCCGTTATACGGCGTAATCATCGATCCTCCATTTGAAAAGTTCTAAGAACGTTTCGAATAGATCGTGATTGTGTTGGTGGCGCGTTATGCGCCACCAATAAGACTTGAGCTACTAGGGGTTAAAAATATGTCAGTCAATATGGATAGTGCAGGAATAAAAATAAAAAAAGAAGCACGCCAAACTTATGCAGTATGGGAAATTACGTTGAAATGTAATTTAGCGTGTAGTCATTGTGGCTCGCGAGCAGGAGACAGCAGAGTAAATGAACTCTCCACAACAGAAGCATTAGATTTGGTCCATCAAATGGCTGACCTAGGCATTAAGGAAGTTTCACTGATTGGTGGTGAAGCCTTTATGCGCCCAGACTGGTTGATGATAGCTGCTGAAATTACCCGCTTGGGTATGAAAGCTTCAATGACAACTGGCGGCTTTGGTATTTCTGAAGGAACAGCTAAACGTATGAAGCAGGCTGGTATTTCAACAGTTTCTGTTTCTATTGATGGATTAGAAAAAGAACATGATTTGCTCCGAGGAAAAGTTGGAGCTTGGAAGCAATGTTTCCTGACAATTGAACGATTGACCAACGTAGGAATTAATGTTGGTTGTAATACTCAGATAAATCGTTATTCGGCAAAGCAACTGCCTTTGCTTTACCAGAAACTTGTAGATGTGGGGGCTAGAGCATGGCAATTGCAGCTAACAGTACCTATGGGTAATGCTGCAGATAATGATGAAATGCTATTACAGCCGAATGAATTACTTGACGTTTTCCCTCTAATTAACTTTCTATCTGTTAGAGGTAGGCGTGATGGCTTAGCTGTGCAAGCAGGTAATAACATTGGTTATTTTGGACCTTATGAACGTCAGCTTCGAGATAATAAATCCACTCATTCTGAATGGGCTTTTTATAGAGGTTGTGGAGCCGGCCAGAATACACTCGGTATAGAAGCTGATGGGAGCATTAAGGGCTGTCCTTCATTACCAACAAATGCATACACTGGCGGTAACATTAGAGAGCGTTCACTACGCGATATCTATGAAAATACTGATGAGCTTAGATTCAACGATATTAATAAACCTGAAGATGCGACCAAACACCTTTGGGGAGAGTGTGCAACCTGCGAATTTGCAAAGGTTTGTCGTGGCGGTTGTAACTGGACCTCTCATGTATTCTTTGGCAAGCGTGGAAATAACCCATATTGCCACCACCGAGCTGTAAAGATGGCAGTAAGAGGTAAACAAGAAAGGTTTTTCATTCGAGAAAAAGCGTCTGGAGACCCATTTGATCATGGGGTATTTGATTTAGTTGTTGAAGATTTCAAACCTTTAGATCCACAGGATACTTCTGTATTCAGCTTAGCACAGGCGCAATTTCCTGAAAATTGGCTTGAAGCGGACCCCAATTTGGTCAGGCGTTTGTTTACTGAAAGGGGCCTTGTTATGAAGCAATACGTTGACTCAGGTATTGTACCTAAAGAGGAATCTCCTTGGTTCGATAAAACCCAACGAGAAGCACTGATGTCTAGCGCTGTGCCAGCCTAAGTAATTATAACACCGATAAATTTTAGAGGTATGTGAGTTATGTTTAACAACAGATTGTCTTTAGTCGCTTTGGCATTACTTTCTCTTAATGCTACAGCACAAAAAAATACTACGATAACGCAACTGACTTCTGCTGTACCATCTGATATTGCACAGTCTCAATTTATCAAAAGTGTGCAAGATGACAGAAGTTATGATGAGCTCGTATTGGAAAATGGCCTACGAGTTGTGGTTGTCTCAGACCCCAGTATTTCAGAAGCTGCTGTAAGTCTGACGGTTGGTGTTGGCCAATATCATGACCCTGAATCTTATCAAGGGCTGGCGCACTTTCTGGAACATATGATCTTTCAGGGATCTAAGGCTTACCCTAAGCCAAATGCATTGAAGGATTTTATTAGCAAGCATGGCGGACAATATAATGCCGCCACTGAATTGCAAATGACGAGTTACTTCTTTAGTTTACCGCAAGATAAATTTGATACTGCATTGACGATGCTTAGTGATGCAATCGTTAATCCTCTTTTTGATAAAGAAAATATTGATAATGAAATCAATGCAGTAGATCAAGAGTGGCAACGATTGAGGCAACAAGATAGCTTCGTGATTAACCGTACGGCCGCCGTAACCGTTAATCCAGAGCATCCAATTAGAAAGTTCGGTGCAGGCAATAAAGCTTCATTAAAGAGTAAATCAAATAAGAATGACCTCTATGCAGCGATGGCTAACTTTTACAAGCAGTATTACTCTGCAAACTTAATGACAGTGACGCTAGTGGGAGGGGAGTCGACTGGCGAATTAAAATCGTTAGCAAAAAAGCACTTTGCAAAAATAAAAAACTTACAGGTTGAACCCCCAATTATCTCAACACCGGTATTTACAGAAGCTACACTAGGCCAAGAAATCAAGCTCCAAACCAAAGTTGCTACCGATCTATTACTATTACAGTTTCCATTGCCTTCAAACTTTGCTAACTGGCAATTTAAGCCAAATGCGTACATTCAAATGTTATTGGCTTCTCAAGAACCGGGGTCCTTGGCTGCTACGCTGACTGAGCAAGGGTTAATTGAAATGATGCTACCTATGTTGATACCCAATAGCTACGGCGTTGAGGGTACTGCGCTGGTACAATTTATGTTGACTGAAAAAGGCAAGATTCATCAGGAAAAAATAGTCGCAGCATTTTTTGATTACGTTGAACTCATTAAGGAAACTGGGATAACTGAAGGATATGCCGCTGAGCTTAAACAAATGCTTAATGGTCAATTTGAGAGCTACCAAAAGCCTCCCGCGCTTCATTTGGCAATGCAGTTTAGTCGTATGATGCAAACTGTACCTGCTCGCGATATCCTTCATTTTGATACTTATTTTAAAGGTTTTAATTCAGCAGTCATTCGCGAAAGTTTATCTAATCTCACCTTAGAGAAAGCCAGAATATGGCACATTAGCGACGATGAAAAAACGGGCACTTCTTTGCAATATGCACAAGGTAGCTACCATGTTGCTCCTTTGTCCGATTCGGCGAAAAAAAGTTATGCAGATTCAGGGTTGAACTTTAAGTTGCATTCGCCTTCTGTAGAAGAAGAGGTTGCTACACAGCTTGTTAAGCAAAGTAACGAGCTACCTAGCCAAGTTGTTGCATCAAAGGGTATTAGTGCTTGGTTGAAAAATAGTGAACATTTTACACAGCGTCAGGGCGTTTTAGGTATATCCATTGAAAGTGCAGTACTTAATCAAGATGTGAAAAATCACACAATGCTGAACTTGTTAAATGTGATGATGATAAGAGAGCTGCAAAGGTTGGGGACTCGTGCTCAACAAAGGCATCAGATAAACCTGATGGCGATGCAGAATGCGCAAGGAAATTTAGCGATCACTCTCTCAGGGAAAACAGGAAAGCAAGATTATTATGCAGAGCAGCTTTTTAAAGAAATTACCGGCATGGAAATTTCGGAATCTAGACTTGAAGCTGCGAAAAAGTTGTATTTAGAATCTTTAGAAAATCTAGATAAATTGCCGCTTGCGTACCAGTCGGAACTGCATTTTGGTCGACAAGTTAAGACTGAAGCGATGTTGTGGACAACAGAGCAGGTTATCGCACAACTTAAGCAAGTTAATACCAAGGAATTAGCTAGTTTTCACAATAAGTTAGTAAGTAACACTTACATCGATATATTTGCATTTGGTGGTTATGACCAAGCTGATGTGCAAAGTCTTGCGTATAAAGTAAGAGAAACTTTTGGTCCAACATCCCAGACCCAAAAGCCACAGATTACAACCAAATATGCTCCTCAAAAAGGTTATATGACGAATGATAAACAGCGCTCTTCACTGGATAACGTTTATTATAGAGAGAGTTATATTTACGCCGAAAAATCCGCGCCCACGTATGCTGCGCTTATGGTGTTGAACCAGTTTTTTAATAGCTCAATATTCAATACTTTGAGAACTGAAAAGCAAATGGCTTATGCGGTAGGGAGTAAAGCGTTTAAGGTACATGATTATCCTGCTTTCAGTTTATTTATTGAAAGTGCAAATACCTCGTTACCAAAGATTAAGTCCGAGTTTGATAATTTCATTATGTCATTTTATCAAGGACTTGAAAAAATGGATGAGAAGGAGTTTGAGGTTGTTAAAGATGGATTGCTTGTCAGTTTAGAAAAGCAGCCTGAAAATGTATTTATTGAATCTCAGCGTTACTTCGAAGATTGGTTGAGTGGTAGGCTCGATTTTAGTTCTCGAGATGAGCTGATACATTATCTGAAGCGTGTGAATAAGTCACAAATTATTCAAGCCTATCAGCAATTATTAATTGACTATCAGGGTGAAGTGCAATTGCTTCAAATTAAAGGCCCGAATTCTAATAGTGAATACTTTGAATTTGAAGAATAAATTCTGCTGTAACGCAGGCCAGTATTGCGAGGCTTAGAGTAAAAATGGCAATTATTGTTATGGGACAAGTTGAAGATGCTCATACCCAGCATATGTTTCAACAGTTAAAGCGCTGTCGAGATGAGGTATACCATTTTCAATCACATGATTTTCCGTCAAAGTGTCAGTTGAGTTTTGATTTCGTAGATAATAAACATTCGATAAGCCTTGCCTGTGGAACACAGATTTCTCTTGATGATATTGAGGCTGTGTACTGGCGAAATTTTTCTGGGGTGAGTGATGAATCGACACGTGAGAATGTGGGCAGTTTGGATAGCTTAGCAGCACAGGACAGCATGGCTACTATCCGCACTTGGATGCAGTTAAACAATAATACTCGCTGGTTTAATAGCTGGGCGGCATATCAATATCATTTGGAGAAACCGAGGCAGTTGGCCAGAGTAAAAGAGCTCGGCTGCCTGGTGCCTAGTACTTATATTGGTAATGAGCTTCAAGCGATCCAAGCGGCATATAAGGCTTTTGATAAAGCGATATTCAAACCAGTTTATGGCGGTGCATATACGGAATGGCTAACTGCTCAGCATATTGACCCAGAGCATGCTCTCGTTGCTCTGCAAAAGTCACCCATCACTGTGCAAGAGTATATTGAAGGCACAAATGTACGTACATTTGTGGTTGATGGCAGAGTTGCTTCAGTTGCAATTGACAGCAACAGTGTTGATTTTAGAGAAGATGATCTTGCAAGTATGCGATTGGTCAATACGCCTTTAAGTATAAAGAGCCAAGCGATCGCCGTAACGAAAGCGTTGCAACTTAACTGGACCGCGATTGACTGGAGACGAACGGCGACTGGTGAGTACTATTTCCTTGAAGCTAATCCCTCACCGATGTTTCTCGGTGTAGAAGAGCGCACTGAAGTGCCAATCACAAAATGGCTGATAGATGCGATGACAGAAAGTAAAAATAAATAATTTTAACTGTTTTGGTATAAATCGGGTGGCGGCCCTCTCGTATCAAAACTTACTTGTAGATGTAATAAGGAGAAAACTATGCATCCATTTTCATTAAATAAAGCGCAGCAAAAGAAAGTAAACGGTGGTTTACCTATTAAAGATCTGAAGAAAGAGACGCAGCCTGCTGGTTGTGTTGAAGGTGGCGGTATCATTCCACCTGATTTCTTTAAAGATATGTAATTAAAAAAGAGCCAGAGTGTACGCTTTGGCTCTTTTTTTATACTTTTTAAGTAAGCAGTCTTTAAAACTATTATTTTTTGGATTTTTAAATGAAACCGTAGTTAGCGTGACTAAAAATGGTAAAGTTTATATAAATCAATAAATTACTGTTGTGGCGCAGCAAAATAAAAACCCAAGTCATTCTAAAAGTGGAAATTCTGGTGATTGAGACCATGACCAAGACCAGCAATCATCTGACGACAAATCCCTAGGAGATGCTCATGATGATGGCTATGGCGGTGATCAGGAGTGTTATACAGCTTATACAAACTCTGGTGATGGTGAAGTTGAGCAAGTAACCTGTATGTAATAGCTAATGATAACAACAAGGACAGCGATAGTTTTGCTGTCTTTATAACACGAGGGGTTAGATATTGAACTCGAGTTATTTATTAAAGATTATATTTTCTGTGGTCTCTTTTAATGTTTTCTACTTACTTTTTACTCTTTTCTTTGAAAGAGACTTTGACTTTTATGTCTCAATTTTTGGCAGTTTTGGTATTCTATTCTCGATAGTTGTTTTTTCATCCGAAGATGAGTGAGTTAATTGTTTTTAACGAACCTGAGATTTACAAAAACTAAAATTGCCGTTGAGTTGTGAAGTTTATCTTATCCGGCAATGTATTAGCTCTATGCTTTTGGTAACTCTACCTACGAAACCGTTGTATAGCTATTTTTGAGCTCTTTCATTATCTTCAGTGTTTCCGTCAGCTTAGTTGTCATGCATATCATGGGATCACTATAATTGGCGCACAGTGTTTGAGATTCATCTATATGTGGCTGGTGTAGGTTGATGGCTGTTCGCTGCCCATTGAAAGGAACGCTCTCGATACCGGATAAAAAGCTGTGTGCGGATAAACACTCTCATTATCAATAGTTTCTTTTTCAGCCGGATACTCTCTTACGTTTCTGAACAATCCCCGCTACAATATTGCAAAATTTGTACTGAGTAAGTACTTATCTGCCTGCTAATTTTAGGTATCGCGATGCACATAGAAGTGATGGCGTTAAAGGCGTAAGTATAGAAAAGTACACCTGTTTAACTGACACAAGAAAAAGGATCCTGTGTTCATGCCATTAAATACAATTATTCTGGCTGCGGGTAAAGGTACCCGCATGCGCTCAAAACTGCCAAAAGTACTTCACCCTATTGCAGGAAAGCCAATGGTGCAGCATGTCATCGATAATGCGGTGTCTCTTGGGGCGCAATCGACCAATTTAGTATTCGGACATGGTGCGCAGCAATTAAAAACTGCTTTGGCACATAACGAAGTAAATTGGGTTCATCAAGCTGAGCAATTAGGTACTGGTCACGCGGTTGCGGTTGCGAAAGAGCATATTGGAGATGAAGATAAAGTTTTAATCCTCTATGGTGATGTTCCACTGACAAAAAAGAGCACGTTACAGCGTTTACTAAATGTGACGCCAGATAATGGCCTTGCTGTACTCACTGTTGATTTAGCAAATCCAACGGGCTACGGCCGTATGTTACGTGAAAACGGCAAATTAGTTGGTATTGTGGAGCAAAAAGACGCGTCTGCTGAGCAACGTGCTATTACCGAAATCAATACAGGCATAATGGCGGCAAATGGTGGGCTACTAAAGAAATGGCTTGGACAGTTATCTAATAATAATGCACAAGGTGAATACTATCTCACTGACATCGTTGCTATGGCGCACAGTGAAGGGATAGAGATTACTTCTGCACAGCCTGATGACGAAATGGAAGTTGAAGGTGCGAACAACCGTGTGCAGCTTGCTGCTTTAGAGCGTGCCTATCAGGCTTGGCAAGCAGAAGCTTTGATGGTTAACGGTGCAAGTCTAGCGGATCCTGCTCGTATTGATGTCCGTGGTCAAGTAACGACCGGCGAAGATGTTCAGATTGATGTTAACGTGATATTTGAAGGTCATGTTGAAATTGGCGATGATGTCGTCATTGGCCCAAACTGCGTACTTAAAAACTGTAAAATCGGTAATGGTGTTGTAATTAAAGCCAATACCCTTATCGAAGATGCACTGGTCGCTGATAAATGCACTTTAGGTCCATTTGCACGCCTGCGTCCTGGGGCGATAATGGAAGAAGACTCTCATATTGGTAACTTTGTAGAGATGAAGAAGTCGCGCCTAGGTAAAGGATCAAAAGCTAATCACTTAACTTACCTCGGTGATGCCGAAATAGGTGAAAAAGTGAATATTGGTGCTGGTACCATTACTTGTAATTACGATGGCGTTAATAAGTCAAAAACCATCATTGGAGACAATGCTTTTATCGGCTCAAATTCATCACTAGTTGCACCTGTTGAGATCGGTAGCACGGCAACGATTGGTGCGGGCTCTGTTATTACGTCAACTGTAAAAGATGAGCAGCTAGCAGTAGCGCGTGGAAAGCAGCGCAACTTAGATGGCTGGCAACGCCCAATTAAAAAGTAGTAATGTTATTTCATTATTACTTTCATAGAGATAGGTTTAAATTTCTCTAACTTTTAGTAGGGCAAGTTATGACTTGCCTTATTTCATTCCTTTCTGTTACCGCCCGTGGTACATTGTATTTTCAATAAAAAAATATTAACAATAATATTACCCAATAAGTGCTATGGAAAATTTATTTCGCCGTGAGGTGTTTGAGCATAAGCAGCATCGCTTAGAGGGCACAATTAGCTTAATCCAACCACCTGTATTTAAAACACTGGGGTTACTCATTTTAACGGTTGTGATTTTAAGCATCGTGTTTCTATCAAGTGGTAGCTATACCAGAAAGGAAAGAGTATCTGGCGTTATTGAACCCAGTGGTGGGCTACTGCGCGTTGCTGCAATGCAACAAGGTGTGGTGTCCGAAGTGTTGGTCAAAGAAGGGGAGCAGGTCGCTGCAGGACAACCTTTACTGCGTATTGCATCCGCAAAACATAGCACCGAAGCCACTGAGTTAAATCAAGCATTATTGAATCAATATCGCTTTCAACAAAAGAACTTACTACAGCAGATAGAGCAACTGCGTGGACAGTACCAACTTGATATAGAAGAGCTGCAGCAACAAGAAACCACCGCAAGAGAAAAGCTAAAAGAGCTTGAGAGCCAAGCGGCCACGTTCCAAGAGCGGCTGCTACTCAATCAAGATTTGGTATCACAAATTGCAACCTTAAAAGGCACTGGGTATATTTCTGAACTTGAATTACAGCGCCAAAAAGACACTTTGCTTTCACTAAAGCAGCAAGCTTCTTCAATTCGCTCAGAGCGTATAGCGCTAGAATCGCAGCTTAAAAACATCAAAAATCAATTAGCTAAATTGCCAATTGAACACCAAAACCGAATTTCTCAGCTGCAATCACAACAAGCCGATCTACTGATCCAAATCTCGTCCATTGAGCAGGAACGACTTGGTGAAGTCCGTGCTACCCAATCAGGTATAGTCACTGGATTGCTTGCTAAGCTTGGTAAAAATGTTTCCATGGGACAGCATTTACTGACCCTTATCCCTGAGCATAGTGATATGCAAGCTATTGTTTATATACCAACTTCAGCTTTTGGTTTTATCAAAGAAGGTCAGGAAACTAAATTGCGCTATCATGCGTTTCCCTACGAAAAGTTTGGTATTTACAAAGGGAAAATTGTGGAGCTTAGTAACAGCGTTATTTTGCCCGAAGAAACCAATATGCCTGGTATTATTCAAGAGCCCGCTTATCGAGTCGTGGTTGAGTTAGACGAACAAGCTGTCAAAGCATATGGTAAAGACACAGCTTTGCGGGCTGGTATGACTTTGGATGCCGATATTGTGGTCGAAGAAAGGTCCTTGTTGCGCTGGTTATTTGACCCAGTATTTAGCATTAAAGGTCAGTTATAAGAAGTAAAAAGGGTTGATATGGAAATGGAACACGAAGGCGCGGCCAGCAAGTTAGAGTTTTGGTCACGGAAATCTTTACCTGTGATCATTCAATCGGAGGCTGCTGAGTGTGGTCTTGCGAGCCTTGCTATGGTTGCTGGATATCACGGTTACCATACTGACTTAACGCGTCTGAGACAGCGCTTTAGTATTTCAATCGAGGGTTGTACGCTGCTCGATATTATGCACTTTGCTGAAAAACTTCATTTAACCTCAAGACCACTTCGGATTGAACTTGAAGATCTTGATGCACTGCAAGCTCCGGCTATTTTACATTGGAACATGAATCACTTTGTGGTACTGAAAAAGGCCAACGAAAAACGTATTGTGATCCATGATCCAGCCAGTGGTGAAAAAACCTATACGATGGAAGAAGCTTCTAAACACTTTACAGGAGTGGCACTGGAGCTGACTCCAACAAAGGAGTTCGAAAAGAAAGAGCAAAAAGCGAGTCTTAGATTTGCTGACTTCTGGAGCCGTATCACTGGCTTAAAACGTTCGTTACTGCTTATTTTTATGCTTTCTATTTTGCTGCAAGTGTTTACGCTTGCTGCACCATATTATATCCAATTGGTGATAGACGATGTCATACTAACCGGGGATACCTCATTACTTACTGTGCTTGCGGTTGGATTCTTTTTAGTACTATTGTTTGAGATAGCTACCAATGCACTGCGGGGCTTTACGTTACTGCATTTTGGCAATCAAATGAATATTCAGTTGGGAGCTAATCTCTTTCACCATTTAGTACGCCTACCCATTACCTATTTTGAAAAGCGCCATATGGGGGATGTTGTTTCACGGTTTGGCTCTCTTCAGCAAGTAAAGCAGCTACTTACAACAGGAGTAATCGAAGCCATCATTGACGGTTTAATGGCGATAATCACTCTAGCGATGATCTTCTTCTATAGCCCCATGCTATCTGCCGTCGTAGTTATCGCCGTTATTGCTTACGCGATTATCCGAATTGCTATGTATAAACCATTTCGCAATATCAGTGAGCAGGAAATTATGGCGCGCGCTGAAGAAAACTCCAACTTTATGGAAACGGTACGCGGAATTCAGACGATTAAATTGTTTGGTTCAGAGGTTAAGCGAGAAGGGCAGTGGCAAAATCGCTACGCTAGTGCGATTAACCACAATATCCGCTTGGGCAATTTTAAAATTGGTTATGACGCGATTAACCGAGCACTGTTTGGTGTCGAGAATATCATCGTCGTTTATTTAGCTGCACATCTCGTTATTGCTGGTGGATTTAGCACTGGGATGCTGTTTGCTTTTATGTCTTACAAGCGTCAATTTATGGATAAAACCGCTAACCTAATCGAGAAACTCATAGAGTTTAAAATGCTGGGACTACATTTTGACCGCATTGCCGATATTGCTTTAACAGACAAAGAAGAGTTGCAACCTGATCAATATCGTAAACTGAATATTGAAGGCAAAATAGAGGTGAAGAATGTTTCCTTTGCGTATTCTGATGCAACACCAAATGTTATTGAAAAACTAAACTTAACAATCAATGCGGGTGAGTCAGTAGCAATCACAGGGCCTTCCGGTTGTGGTAAGTCGACGTTACTTAAGTTAATGCTGGGGCTAAATAAACCATCCAGTGGTGAAGTTTTGGTGGATGGCATATCTCTTAGCCAAGTTGGTGCAAGACAGTATCGTCAGCAGATAGCTGCGGTGATGCAAGACGATGAACTCCTATCCGGTACTGTGGCTGATAATATTGCCTTTTTTGATTCACCAATCAATATGGAAAAAGTGGTGCATTGTGCTCAATTAGCAGCTATCCATGATGATATTAGCGATATGCCAATGGGCTATGACAGCCTGATTGGTGATATGGGGTCGAGCTTATCCGGTGGTCAAAAGCAGCGGATCATCTTGGCGCGTGCTCTGTATAAAGACCCTAAGATTCTGTTTATGGATGAAGCAACAAGCCACCTTGATACGGGGCTGGAAGAAGATATCAATGAAGCGGTATCGCGGTTGAAAATTACCCGTGTGATCATTGCGCACCGTAAAGAAACTATCGCCTCGGCTGACAGAGAAATCAAGCTTAAGAAGCCGATGCATAGTGAGGGTGAGGAGCAAACGTCAACATCTGATTCAGAATAAATAAAGCGAGCATAGAGCTCGCTTGATATGTATCTTTATGGGATCTGACAGGTGTGCTCACGGCAAGAGCGGTTACGACCTGTCCAACAGTCACCGTAGCGATCAGTGAATAAGGCTGTTGCAGGAGATTTACCACCAGCAATCTGAGGTGTCATATTCGCTGGAATAGATTTGCTGTCGTTGGAAAGCGCTTTTATACACTTTTTGTTTAGTGCTAATTTCATTTGTTGTTCCTTACTTTTGCGGTTAATAACAATCCTTTATTTCAATCCTTTTAACCCCCCAAACTCAAAGGGCGTACAAAAAAACTAGTTCTAGTTAGGGTGAATGTCAATTCTTTGTTTGTTTTGTGTTTATCTGTATTTCTTGTGTGTCAAAGTTTGAGTTTGACTGAACAAAAGGTTAACTTACCTGTAGTGAAGACAAAATTAAAAACAGAATTTGAACAAGGATAAGTATGCTAATGCCATTAGATATAGAAAAAAAAGAACTCATCCTGGCTATGGTAGAAAAGCTGGCTAAGCAGGTAGAGTCAGACCTAGAAATGCTAGACCGTAATGGTTTGCTCAGTGGTCTTGCTGGGCACTTATTGTTTTTATTTCGAGCGGCGAACTTTAATGATGCTTGGGTCGATGAGGAAAAATTTCATCTGGCGCTAGATAAGCTCCAAAACGAATTGGCGGAACAAACCCCGGAACTGAGTTCAGGGTTAGCTGGGCAGGCGTGGGTGCTTGAATATTTTAACCAGTATGACGACGAAGATTATGACCCTGAGCTGCTGGAGGAGATAGATCACTTCTTTGCAACGGCACTTGATTTTACTCCTTGGACGGGAGAAATTGAAATGGTGCTCGGCCTAGCTGGTTATTCACCCTATATCTCACGTCGCGCAAAGAGAACTAAACAAAGCACATTATTTGATCGGTTAGTGACGGGTTATGAATCGGTTGCTGTAGAGTTGAGTGATCAGCAGATCGCTTGGTCTCAGCCAAAACAATCCGTATATCGTTTCGATAAAGAAGATACGGAAAGTCATGAGTTTAATTTGGGACTAGCGCATGGCGTACCTGGCATTATTGCCGCACTTCTTCCCGCGCTTCAGGATCAAAAGGTAAAATTGCGCGCGCAGAAGCTAGTTATCGCAGGTTGTGATTGGCTGCTTGAACAACAAAGTCATGCAGAGGATAAGAAGGCGTGCTTTGGCTCATGTGCAGGCGACGAGCACCATTCTCGGTTAGGTTGGTGCTATGGTGACTTAACTATTGCGTTGACACTTGCAAGAGCTGGGCATGCGCTTGATAAGCCAAGGTATGTTGAGCAGGCATTGGAAATTGCTTTGTTTAACGTCGATAGAGATGCAACACAAGGCCATATTAACGATGCTGGACTTTGTCATGGATTTTTTGGGTTAGTCACCATTTATCAACTGCTCAACCAAATCATGCCTCATCCTAAGTTACAGGGCGCCGCTTTAACTTGGCTTGACTACGGTTTAAATCAGTACCAAGAGCGTGGATTAGAGGCCTTATATTCATATAACGGTCTGGAAAAGGCACATCAGGAAGACCATAGCTTTTTAATGGGTTATTCTGGTATCGGCCTTGCTTTAATTGGCGTGTTAGATGACAACCTAGATTGGGTTGATTGTTTGCTAATGAGTTAAGGAGTGACTATGTCAGCTAAAATATCAACAGATTCCTTTTTTGTATTAAGGACACCAAAGCTGCCGATTGAAACCTTGTTCAATCAACAAGATACTAATGCTATGCTGAGTGCCTGGCTCGCCACACCTGGTGTGGTGGAAGCCCTTTATGTTGCAAGTCCTTCGTTGCTCGAACGCTTGGAACAGTGGCGCGAAAAGCCAAACTCTAAACAAGGTAAAAAAGTTGCTTTAGCACTGCTGAGATATTTAATTCGGATGTCATCTCGTCCTACACCTTTTGGTCTTTTTTCGGGGATCCACACGGGTAAAATTGGCTCAGAAACTCGACTTGTGAGTGATAACGCAGAGCATGATTCCCGCAAAACTCGTTTAGATATGTTTCTATTGTCAGCCGTTCGCTCTCATTTAGCCGAAACGGAAGCAAAATCGGATAGTTTGTCCTATTTACCAAATCCTTCCCATTACTTCATAGCAGATCAGTGTCGTTATATAGAAACTTACCTTTCTGATGACTCGATGCAATATCGCCTAAGTGCAGTCGATAGTGATGAATACTTCATCACTATGTTGGAGCTTGCGAAGCAAAAGCTCAGCTTTTCTCAGCTAATTGAGCAATTTTGTCACCGCTATAACGAAGCTGAATATGATGAAGTTAGCGCCTATCTAGAAGAGCTCATTAGCGAAGGGGTGTTAATTCCTGATATTCCGCTACCTCTTACCGGTGATAGCCCCGACATCGCGCTAATTAAAGCACTGAAAACCATCGCGCCAGCAGAGATTTATACTAAGGTGGAGCAAGCAGTTAATGACCTTGCTATTATGGATGAAAAGGGACATGCAACGCCTGAAGAATATCAAACCATTTTTAATTACCTCTCTGAATTACCAGTAAAAGTTCAAGAAAACAAACTGTTTCAATCGGATACTTATCGCGCGTTTTTGCATTGCGAAATGTCACGACAAGAAGTTGCGAGAGTGAACAAGCAGCTGCAATTGATTGCGAGTTTGAATCGCAGCACTAAGCAGAATCCACTTGAAAATTTTATTTCTAAGTTTAACGCGCGATTTGAAGGACAATTTGTGCCTTTGGACATGGTATTGGATGATGAATCGGGTATCAGTGTCTCAACAGAAACTGGTTATGATGCCCCTCTTGTGGGTGGTTTGCAGTTGGGTCGAGCGAATCGCGGTCAATCTAGTTCCCCTGAATATACTGAACTGGATCACATTATTGAGCAGGCAGTTACATTGCCAAGCAATTTAGGTACAAGCTGTGTGGCTCTTACCAGTAGTGAGTTGAAACAAAGAGTTAAGGATAAAGTAGAACTTAACTTGCCACGTTCAATGGCTGTAATGTTGAGTTTATTTGAGGACGAAAAGTCTAATCCCGTATTTAAGTTCAACGGTTGTTACGGGCCGTCTGCGGCCAATCTTTTGGGTCGCTTCTGTCACCTTGATGAAACATTAAAAGAATCGGTTATTCATCATTTAGAGCAAGAACATAGTCACAGTGAAGACGTTATCTTCGCTGAAATTGTACATATGCCCGAAGGAAGGCCCGGTAACGTAATTGCGAGGCCACATTTACGACAATACGAAATCGTCTTCATGGCGGACAGTTCACTTGACCCTGAATACCAGATCCCGCTAAGTGATTTATACGTTTGGGTCGAAAGCCAGCAGGTTAAACTCTGGAGTAAGCGGTTAGATAAGCGCATTATTCCTCGCTTATCCAGTGCGCATAACTTCTCTGCCAGAAGCTTGAGTGCTTATAAATTCCTTTGTATGTTGCAACATCAAGAAAGTGAAACGCCCAAGTTTTCACTGCCCTCGAGCCTAAGAAACGCAACCTATGTCCCACGTATCATGTTAGATAACCTGATTCTGCATGAGAAAACATGGCGTATTGAGCGCAAAGAGCTTGAGGCGTTGCTGGTTAATCAGAGCATCGAAGAAAATAAGCTTCAACAACTCAAAGATAAGTATTTGTTAGACGATTGGGTGAGCTTTGCTGCAGGTGATAATGTGCTAACTTTGAGTTTGAGCCAAAGTGCGATGGTAGAAGTTTTGTTGATGGAAACCAAAGGCCGTCATACGGTTGAGCTCAGTGAAGTGTTGGCATCTCAATTTGCACCACGAGTAACAGATACACAGGGTCGTCATTATACTAATGAAATCATTGTTCCTTTACTTAATGAGAGTGCAGCTTCTCACACGCACTACATTGAAAAGCCGTTAGAAAATATTACGGCTACACCAATCTCTCGGCGTTTTAGTGCTGGTTCCGAGTGGCTTAGCTTAAAAATATATTCAGGTAATACTATTGTTGAGCAGCTGCTTTATGAGCAGTTATTGCCGCTTATTGAGGAAAATAGCGCATTATTCGATAAGTGGTTCTTTATTCGCTATGGCGATCCTGACTGGCATCTACGCTTACGCTTCCAAGGCAAGCCAGAAGTACTTTGTGGAGAGCTATTGCCGAAACTTAATCAGCTGTTGTCACCTATGATAGAGAGCTCTCAGCTACATAAAGTTGAATTAATGACTTATGAGCGAGAGGTTGAGCGTTACGGCGGTCCGCAGTCTATGGCTTTGATTGAAAGCTTATTTATGTTTGACAGTGAGCTTATTGCAAAAAGTTGCCAGCTTGTCGCAGAGTTTGGTGAAGATGTCCGTTGGCGCGTCGCGTTAGCTTTTACTAATCGATTGCTAACGTTATTTAGCTATGATGCTGAACAAAAGCTATCGCTAATCTCTTCATTGCGCGCAGGGTTTGGTAAAGAATTTAATGAGAGTAGTGCGCTGAGAAAGCAGCTCGGCAATCGTTATCGCGACCATCAAACACAGCTCGATGATGACTTTGCGAAGCTTAATATTTCGAACCTAGCGCAATGTGATGAGGCTCAGCAAGCTATACTTGCACTGTTAGAAGGTTGGCAAATGCAGGCTGAGCCAGTGGTGAAGGAAATTCTGACGTTAGAAAAGTCAGGTTCGCTTAACCTGAGTACACAATCATTGCTGGGCTCTCTTTTACACATGCATAACAACCGTATGTTTAAAGCCTATGGTCGAGAGCAAGAATTTGTTATTCATGATATGTTGAGACGAAAATACTTTTCTGAATCTAAAGCCTTGTAGAGTATGAAAAGGTTGGCTTGATTGCCAACCTTTTTCATTTATGAGCTATGCTGATGCTTTATTTTGCATTTTTTCACCAGCAAGCTGTGGCAGTACTCGCTCAATGAATTGTTGAAGTGGTTTAACGTGCGCTTCTATGTCAGTCCAATCCGCTTCTAAGTCCTCAATAATATGATGAGTTTCTATCACCTCACCTTGATAGCAAAGTTCAATGATGGGGTGTAAGAATTTACTTAATTCCGCGTCAGTCGCGTTGTCTTTATGCACCCGAACCTGGTTGAACGGGTCACCTTCAATTGGCGCACCAAAGTCTAATGCTATCTGCAAATGATAGTGATCACCTAGGTGAGCATGGAGGTATGGGCTCGGTAGGTGCTTGTAATACTGCGCCATACCGGTCTCAGATACTGTGACGGCATCCACCATAAAGCCATGTTGCTGCCATAGCGCGCTAGTCTCATTGATACGGCTGAGGATTGCGCTGCTAATTGCTTCTGGTGTGCCAAGGTGTTGATCGCATGCAAGCGCGGTATCGTGATGTTTTTGCTTTAACATCTCGACTAAAGCGCGGCTATTGTATCTAAAACCATGAATAAAGCCTGAAGTTGACTTACGATATTTGGTGGATTGAGTGAGTGTGCCTGCAAAGTAAAGACCTTTCACATTAATGGATTCAAAGCTGCAATCTAGAGACGGGAAGCGGCCCTCAATCATTAAATCGGGTTTTGCGCTATCGGCAAAAACGCTGCTATCCATGGCAAACCCTGTACAACAAATGATCTCGTCATACTCTATGGTTTCTTGCTCTCCATTTGCGTGGGCATAACTAAAGTGCACGATAAAGCGGTCGTCTCGTTTCTCAATTAACTTAATGTCGGCGTCTAAGATAGCATTTTGAGATTTAAGCTGATAAGTATCTAAAATATTATTGTTTACGGCACGTAGGTCGCCAACATAGTGCGTCTTCCATGCCATATCTAAAGGATTTGGACTACAAACATGGATTAGACTTGTAGCAGGAATAAGGTGATCAGCCGTTTCGAAAGCGGAGTTTCCTTTACCGAGAATAAGTACGCGCTTGTTTGCAAACGGGGCCAAATCAATATTTAAGTCAGAGTATTGCGTCACTAACTCAATTCCCTCGATCTTTGGAATATAAGGTTTAGGGACGCCTGTACTAACGATAACGCGAGACGCTTCATATTGATCATTACTTGTTGTAGTTACTACAAAGTGCCCAGCAATTTTTTCGATGGACTTAACATGCTGGTTATAAGCAACATTTAGCTGATTTTGGTCGACATAATGATTGAGATATTTGACTAAATTATCTGCACTTGGGAAAAAGTTTTGGTCAAAGCTTGAAAAGTTTAGGCTGTAGTCATCAGTTAAAATTGAGTTCCAGTCGTGTCGTAAGTTGAACTCAGGGTTTGTCGAACCAGTATATACTTTATTAATTGAAATCAGTTTTCGGTGAATTGGGAATGTTTCGAAAAAACATCCTGCGCGCTGACCTGACTCCAACATAAGGTAGGACAAGCCATTTTGTTTTAGATGATAAGCAGTTTGGACCCCCGCAGGGCCTGCGCCAATAATAAGATAATCAAGCATGTTTGTTGTTCCTTGTTGGTGTTGGTGCTGCAACAACTACTCTAGACAGGGTAAGGTTCCCCGCTTTCCCTATTGCAGTTATGATATTAATTTGTTGTGTAATTGTTGTTTTAAAATGTGTATTAATTGTGTATTTGCAATGTTTTTTTACCAATGGTGGGATGACTGGTTCACCTTAAGTACGCAACTTGTGCATGAAGATTTATACTGATTGAGACACAATCAACGGAAATAAAAATGATGAAAAAATTCGGGCTCGCCATATTGGTGGTATTCAGCACGCTATCTTGGGCTAATGAAAAATTAAATGAAGAACTCTCGGTGTTTACACCTTATCTCGGTACTTGGCAATCGGACTTTGATGTAGCTACAGATAAGCCAAAGATGCAGGATGTGAGTCACTGGGAGCGGGCTTTAAATGGCACGGCTGTTCGTACCTTACATTCAATCAACGATGGCATGTACGGCGGAGAGTCATTAATTTTCTGGGATAAAAGTAAAAACAGTCTAGTGTTTTACTATTTTACGACGGCAGGGTTTTACACCCAAGGAACGATGGAAGTCCTGAGCCAGACCGAGTTTGTGGCATACGAAGATGTCATTAATAACAAAGATGGCATTACAAAGGTGAAATCAACCAGTAAATTTGAGAGTGGTCAATTTACGGTGTCGACACAATATTTGAAAAACGGCGAGTGGACTCAACCTGAGTCGCGTGTTTACACGAAAAGTGAGAAAGAGGTTAAATTTAAGTAAGCCTTAAAGTGCCTCCAATGAGGCACTGAACTGTGATATTTACTCTTGATTAGTAAATATCAGGGCAAGTGTGGCGACCACACGTATTGGCAACACAATGCGTTAGCCTGTCTTGGCTGAAGCGAAGCGCGCCGCCTGCAACTTGTGGAGTCATTACTGCAGGTACTGTTTGTTTGTCAGCAGATAGGGCTTTGATTTTCTTTTTGTTTAACGATAATTTCATTTCAGTATTCCTTCTAAACTAGATGCTCAGATTGAGCTACAAAAGTGGATTAACGCGAACTAATTTGTTTCGATTTTTTCGAACAAAAAAGAAACACAATTGCCAAGCTAAAACATATTGCTTACTTTTTCAACATTTTGCTTTCGAATGATTATATGATGGGATATTTGGCAACAATGAAAACGCCAAGTACCTAATAAAGTACTCAGCGTTAAAAACCAGTTAGGCCTACTTTTTGTCTAAACTTAGCGATCTTCCCTTGCGCTCGGAGCCTAACCGAGCTGCCCTAAGTGCAAGTACGTTGCTTAGTGAGGTATTGAAGGGCACCCAGTTGCCGTTTTCAAGCTGTGCTTCGATAACAAAACCCGGAATGGCGGTAAAAGCGTCGAGCTTTGCTCCAGATAGCTGTTTTGCGGCGACGACGGGAATGCGAAATTCAATTCCGGCTTGTGCTAATTTAGGTAGCTCTTGATGGCCCAAAATAGCCACGAATCGTTGCCAATCAGCCTCACGTTGCGCCTGTAACTTTGCAGTAAAATATCCGCTAGACTGGCTGTATATACGACCGGCTTGGTAGGGTAATTCCCACTCGGCATGGTGCCATGCACGCTCTGCAAGGGCCAATAGCCGTGGATAAAGCATGTATTCGGCTTGTGCATCACTGCGCAGCATTTCACTCCATAAGTGCCCTTGGAGCCCGGCAAACTTAACCCCTTTGTTTAGTGATGAGTCGCTGTCGTTGGCTATGTAGGCGTGGTTATTGGTATTTTTCCAGATCTCTGCATGTGCAGGAAGGTTGTCTGGCATAAATTCAAACATCTTCTTGCTTTCGATAGCACGGCTTGCCCAGTGATTACCACGCTCTTCTGGGTGAGATTGATATGGAAAGTCAAAGTAGGTTACATCAGGGCTAGACAAGACCACCTGCCAGCCCTGATTGGCGAAGCGATGCGCGACCGCGTGCCCGTTTTCGCTTAATGTCGCCCAAGCATTGCTCTGTACGTTTGCTGGCATATTTGCAGCACGTACATCACCTAAACCGTCGCTCCACCCTGCAACCTGTATTCCTTTTTTATCTAGTAACTTTGCGATCCGTTCAATGAAGTAACCGTTAAAGTTGGTAAAATCTTTCACGCTTGCCTGCAATTTTTCACAAGCCGGCGACTCTAGCCAAGCACCTGCGGTTTCATCTGCACCTATATGGTAAGTGTTGAGTGGTACACCTGCACGGTCATGCAGTACTTTTACTTCGCTTAATACTTTGTCGATAAAGGTATAAGTGTTTGCAATACAGACATTTAGCGTGTTGTCGTTATAATGTTGAATGGAGCTGTAACGCGTCTTGTCAGCAGCTTCTACTAATCGATATTGCTGCGCATCCTCTGGTTTGCCTTGTGCCATCAGCTTTTTATATCGCGCCTCCATGGCGATGATTGCAGCGCGTGAGTGACCAGGCATATCTAATGAGGGTAACACCTCGATATGATGCGCCTTGGCATAGCGCAGGATCTCAATATAATCCTCTGCAGAGTAAAAGCCATTCACTTGCGCGTTTTTATCATTCCCAGCGCCTAATTGCGGCAATAGGCAGCGAGTTTCGGTCAAATCAAAGCAGCGATAAGCGCCGACAGAGGTGAGTTCGTCAAGACCGTCGATGGCTAAGCGCCAACCTTCATCATCCGCTAAATGGAGGTGCAATTTATTTAGTTTATACGCTGCCATCTGTTCAATGGTTTGTAAAATAAAGGCTTTGGAGCGGAAGTTGCGGGCAACATCGACGTGTAAACCACGAAAGTCGTACCTTGGTGTATCATTAATACCCACTATGGGAATACTTAAATCATTAATATCCAACAGCCCTGCAAGGCTTTGTAGCGCATAAAATGCAGCAGCGCTGTTATTGGCTTGGATTGAGATATAATTTTCGGCGACCGTCAGTTGATAATGTGGACTTGATTGCTTATTTGGCTTTACAGCGACATTAACTACAAGCCCGTCCTTGGTGCTTTTTACCCCAAGGGTATTGAGTCGCTGTTGTGCCATGGCGATAGCATCAGCTGAAATACCTGAAAGTTGCAGATTAATTCCGGCTGCTAGATTGAGTCGTTTATCGGACAGCACTGTCAGTTGTTTAGGTTTTGGTATCAGCCCAATTGCAACATCAAGTGTTGGCTTCACTTGATGTTGATATAAGTATTCGCTGCCCATCCACGGGGTGTCATCTTTACTGCTGGTTTGCAGCTGGTTGAGCGTATCAAATGGCGTCAGATAAGGTTGTAGCTCAAGTCCTGTGTCGTTATCGCGCTGGGTTTGCGTGCTTTTGATCACTTGTGGGGTGAGCTTAAGCTGCGCGTCCGTTACAACATAATTTGGCATAAACTCCGAGCGTGTAACCTGAGAGTCCTTGGTATAAAAGCGCACGGTAGTGGGAGTACTTGAAAACCCACTAAACCCTGCTGCAGGCGTGATTTTGTGAATATCACCATTGATATGGGTGATGGCAAAGTTATCGCCCTCAACATGGTAAATCGGCATCAGTTGGCTAAAAAAGATAGCAAAGTCATTATTTGCCTTGGTATTTTCTGTAGCTACGCTAAAACTCAGCTCTGAGTAATAGCACTTTTGCTGTGCCTTGGGGCAGGTGCTTGGCTTGCTATCAAGCAAGGTGTACTTTACATCAAGATTTTGGCCTAACCAGTTTACTGCTGTTTGGTCGAGCGCATAAAGGGGTGACGACACCCCAAAAAGTAGGGCCATAAGCCGATTAAACTTCATTGGCTAGTTCCTTGTTATCATGGTTAATTTTATTGTGTTGAAACAATCCGTACGCCCCTAAAAGTGGCGCGTGATTTAAGGTGCTTGGAATGACACGAACGGATTGATATAGAGCATTGCCAAGCAACTGCTGCATCTTGGCTTCAAGTGCAGCGTTAAAATAGTCATATGAATGCGTCACGGAGCCGCCAAGTACAATGACATCTGGATTCAGCACCATGACTATTTGCGCGAGTGCATGACCAACATGACTGCCAAAAGTTTCAAATTGTTGTAGTGCAAATGGGTCGCCACTGCGTGCTTGTTCGGCCAACCACCTCCCTTCAATTCCTTGTCGCCCAAAGAACTGTCCTGAAGCATAATCTTCAATAATTCCATCAAGATAGCTTAAATTTCCTAGCTCTCCTGCAGCACTATGGTTACCCGTATATAAATTACCGTTAAACACAAAACCGGCACCAATGCCTGTGCCAAGGCATACGCCAATTAGGTTGTTGGCATGGTGGCCACCATATAAGTATTCACCAAATGCAAAGCAGTTTGCGTCATTATGGACAACAACGGGCAATGAAAAGTGGCGTTCTAACAACCGTTTCAGAGGCACATTTTGCCAATGAGGAATATTTTGTGTTGTCAGCACGGTGCCGCTGCACACATCCAGTGTGCTTGGTACGCCAATCGAAATACCAGTTGTTTCGGTCGTTAGGTTTTCTTCGATTAAACGAATAACAAAGGCATTAACTTGGTCTAAGTTGGCCTGACTAGGCACCGCATACTGGCGTACCTGTTCGACCTGAGTGTGGGCAACCGAAGCCACAAGCGCTTTGGTGCCACCCAAGTCAATACATAACAAAGAGTGATTCATCGTAATTTAACTATTTTCATTTAGAGGTTGAGACAGCGTCTTTTGACTATTGCCAAAAGTTTTATTTTTAATCAAAGGATTAGCCCATACACCAACACTTAGAATATAGCTAAGTGGCAGTAGTAACAGCAGGGCAGCAAGTTGTAAGTTGTTACTCAATTCAGCCGCAAAACCTATGATGGGAGACATAAAAGCACCGCCAATGATCCCGGTACATAAAATCCCTGTGATTGCGCCATGGCCGGTTTTGAATGAATTTAATGCCAGAGCAAAGATGACCGACCACATAATAGAGAGGAAAAATCCCACAATTGGAAAAGCAATAAGCGCCACCGTAGTGCTACCGAATAACGCACTTAGGAGCGCGATAGCGGCGCCGGAGCTGAATAAAATCAAAAGCTTTTGCGCATCAATGAGTTTAAGTAGTGCCAGTCCAAGTAAACAGCCTAAGGTTAGGCATAACCAGAATTCGCTCACCACTTTTGCGCCTTCGGTGGCTGGGTCTAGGCCATGATATTGCTGCAAAAACACGGAAATAAGGTTAGCGACGCCTTGTTCTAGCGCAACATAAGCGGCGATAGCGGCAAAAAATTTCAATACGGTTCTATCTTTAAAAAAACCGATGCTTTGTGACCAGCTCAGCTGCTGCTTTTTCTGCTCCGGTACCGCGTTAAATGGTGTAAATTGCGAGAGTAATAGCATCACGACGCTTAGGATAGCGAATACCGCATAGATACTTAGCCAGGTTTTATCTGCTGGGATAACACCAGACAGCGCTCCGCCAAATCCCTCTGCGGTGGTGACTTGAGACTGTAGTTTGCTATACACCAGAGGCGCGAGTGTTGCTGCAGCACCAAACATCAACTGTGCAAACACCGAAAGCACGGCAAAGTGTTCTGAACCACCGCTAGCGCGTAATAGTGGATTGATAGCCACTTGCAGTAATGCCATGGCACAGCCGAGCATAAACAACGCAACCATGGCAATGGCAAACGTTGGCATTAGCACAAAGGTCGTTGCACCAATTGCAGCAAGGGTAAATGCGAGCTGCATAACGGCTTTTTCTCCAAAACGCTGAACTAGCAGTCCCGCTGGAATAGACATCACACCGTAAGCGATAAAAAAGGCGAACGGGAAAAACCCCGCAAGCGTTAGACCTATGCTGTAACTTTCTATTAATGCTGGAAAAATCGCGCCTAAAATATTGGTGATAAAGGACACCGTAAAAAAGGTTGCCAATACTAAGGCAATCACTAGGTAGCTTTTTTTCATGTTGTATTTCCACCTTCATTAGAGAGCGGGTGATGGCGTGGCGATCTCGCTTGTGGGCAGACAAACAAAAAGATCAAGGGGAATCTCACCACCACCCGCAATTGGGTTATGCACGAAACGCTTGTGCTCGCTGTAATTGTTCCAGTGCTGTTGTATGGGCAGTAAAATGCTCATCACTAAGCTTCGTTAGATAGGCCTTGGCCGCTTGTTCGATATGCTGTGGTGCTTGATCAAAGGGCATTTGGCAGGTGCTATCGCGATGATCCATGCCGCCAAGTAAGCAATACCAACTGGGACGAATATAGGGAGAGTGCATCCTGTGTTGGTTGAGCCAAGCATCAAAATCACCACCGCTACGCCAGTGTGTGAGCAGCTCATCGAGCTCGTTTAAGCTCAGTGCCGCGACTTTTGCATCTTGCCAATACGGTGAATCTGCGCGCTTGCTGGTGGCGTAATGTGCCAGTACATACTCTTTAATACCGAGCACCAGATCCGACAGTTGTTGATTGATGGCTAGTGTCTCGAGCTGTTGCGAAAGCAGCTTATTCAATAACTCAATGCTATAACCTGTGACCATCAGCGCGGTGGCTTCGAGTGGTTCAATAAAGCTCTGCGCGAGGCCAATAGCAAACACATTGCCTTCAATACTGCGCGCCATCATGCCCACTTTCATGGTGAGATGTTTGGCTTGTCCTTTATCGAGTTGCGCGGCTTGACGCAGTTGAGCCTCAGCCTCTTCGGGAGTGGTATGTGCGCTGCTGTACACGTAACCATATCCGGTTCTGCCTTGTAGCGGGATCTGCCAGCGCCAGCCGCACGGCATCGCGATAGCAGAAGTGCTTGAAGGTAGCGGGTTTATTTTAGCGCCGGCAATCGCGACAGCAGAATCATTGAGTAACTGATCTGCAAAGGAAATAAAGGGTACTTCGAGCGTTTTCTCTATCAGCAGGGCGTTAAACCCTGAGGCATCGACGTAAAAATCGCTTTTCACCTGCTCACCCGACTCAAGTGTCAGTGCAATAATTTCTTTGGCATGATGCTGTACGCTACTCACCGTACTTTGAATATGCTTTACGCCTCGCGCTAGGCTAAATGCCCTTAACCAATCCGCAAGTTTTTGCGCATCAAAGTGATAGCCGTATTCAAGCGCCCTTGGTAATGGACGCTGTGGCAGAGGTGCTTGTTGCTTGTCGGCCAGCACTGCAGCTAAGAAGTAATGTTCGGGTTTATCTATATATTCGCTACCACGACGTCTGGCATTGGCGTTGACAAAGTAGACTTCCGCTGTTTTTACATCCATTTCAGAGAAGAAGGGATGGAAATAGCCGCCATTGTCGCCATTCCAGTTATCAAAATAGATCCCGGTTTTATAGCTTGCTTGGCATGCGGGCATCCAATCGCGCTCTTTCACACCAAGGCTTTGCATAAAAAGCTGCAAATGTGGCGTTGAGCCTTCGCCAACGCCAATTCTGCCAATACTCGATGACTCAATCACCGTGACCGATAAATTGGGTTGATGCTTAGCAAGGTAGGCTGCGCACATCCAACCGGCGGTACCGCCACCAAGGATGGTGAGTGACTGTATTGTTTTCATAGGCAAATGAGTTTTCATAGGCAAATGAGTTTTCATAGGCAAATGACCCCAGCCGCAAGCGACTGGGGCTCCGAGGTTAGAACTTATAGCTGACGCCAAGGTAATAACGCGTACCAAATTCAATGGTGTTCTGCGTTAAGTTGTAGTTGGTGTCGTAAGATTGAATAACCTCATTGGTCAGGTTTACACCCTCTAAGCTGACATCCAGATTTTCCATTGCATGCCACACCAAAGATGCATCCCATTGTTGGTAGCTATCGTTGCGCACCGCTTGTGCTGCACCGACGCCAATCCATTCACTACGCCAGTTATAAGCGATACGTGCACTGAACTGCTCGTTTTCGAAAAATAGCGAGCCGTTAAATGAGTTTTCAGATACTCCCGGCACCATTTCTTTTGCATTATCTGGTGTGGTGGTTTCACTATCCACGTAGGTGTAGTTAGTAATAAAGCCAAAGCCATTATCAAAGCTATGTTGAAGCTGCAGTTCTATCCCTGTTACGTCACCGTCTCCGTTACTACGTGGGCGTGTGACTCGGCATTGATCATACTTAGAAGGGTCGGTACCGCATCCGTCTACATATTCAATCGCTTCGGTAGAAAAGACAACGTTGTCAATTTTCTTCACAAAAACGGCTGCTGAGAGCAAGGAAGCTTCGGTAAAGTAATATTCAACGCCAATATCTGCTTGATCTGCTTCATAAGGTTTAAGGTTCGGGTTACCACCGGAGGCAGAACCAAAGTTGGCATCGATCGCTAGGCCTGGTTTTAAGTCGTTGTAGTTAACTCGAGACATAACGCTAGAGGCGGCCGCACGGATGATAATATCGTCGCTGTAGTCATAAGCGAAGTTGATGCTCGGTAGCCAGTTGTCGTAGTCAACCGTTTCATCGAAAACCGTGTTATCAACATAGCCGCTGGACTGCTGTTCTGTATCCACATAGCGTAAGCCGATATTACCGCGGAAGTTTTCACCGCTGAAGTCACTTTGCACATAGATAGCGAGCATATCTTCTTCGACATTGTAGGTTTTACCAAAATCTTGCTGCTCGATTAATTCACCCGCCTCATACTTGCCAGTGATAAAATCCCACCACTTATCTTCATCGAGCTTGGCGTATGAATTAAGAATATGTCCGCCCGTTTGCGAATGAAGATTGGTAAAAATACCATCACTCCAGTTAGCTAAGCTATTACCATCAGGGACAAAACCAACAACATCCGCTGGGTTTCTTTGGAGTGCGATACGTGAAAATTCGTTTTTGTTTACTTTCACACCCGCTTTGATGTTCTTGAAGTAATCGTGTTCTAACATCCACTTGATATCGGCTTGTGCATAACTTACTTCATGCTCTTGAACCGTAGTTTGGAAGTTTGATTCATGAGCAAATTTGAGCTGTGAGGCATCGGTTGGGTCTAACGAATCAAACCAAATTTGATAAGGGCCTGTGGCATCGTAAGTAAAGCCACCATCAGTACTATTTTGACCATTAGGGAAGGCTGGATCGCCAATTTTGTCACCTTCATCCGTTGCTGGGATCCACCAACTTGAGGAACCAAACTGTGTACCTCCATCAGATGTAGATCGACCAATAACACCGCTTACCTCGAAAGTATCACCGACGTATTTACCACTGAAGTTTAAGACATCGACTTCCATATTTACGGCGTTACGAACAGTAGGGTTGTATATAATGTTCGCGTAAGCTGGCAAAATACGCGCACGCTGCGTACCGCCCGCTGCGTTGTTTTGTACATCAACAGCACCTGCACCACGGGCACTTACGGTAAGGAAGTTATGGTTTACATGTGGATTGTCAAACTCAAAGCGAAAGTAGTCTACTGTAAACTCGGTGTTATCGCTTGGCGCAAATTGCGCCGTGAGTTGCGCGCTGGTGCGCTCGCGCTCAGCTCTAAATGCTTGTGAGCCGATTGCCCAAGCGCCCACTGTAGATGCTTGTCCCGTATCTTGATCCGCCGCAAAATATTCATAGTAGCCACCAATGGACTCAATAACGTGACGGCCTGAAGTCAGGTTCTCAACAGAATATGCTGCGAGCACACCAAATTTTTCATCGTCACTCTTCCAACTACCTAAAAACGATCCGCTTAAGTCATTTTCATCATACAAGGTAGAGCGGCCCATTTCTGCCGACACCATGTAAGTGTGTGCATCTAAGTCCAGTGGTTTACGCGTGACAAGATTCACTGTACCACCCAGCGCACCTTCTTCAAGGTTTGCTTCAGGCGTTTTGTAGACGTTCACTGCCGAAACTTGCTCTGCTGATAACAGCTCCATGTTAAAAGTACGTGTCGATGGACCTAAATCATACCAATCGGTACTGGCAACGGATTGGCCATTTAATAGAATGCGCGATTGCTCGGGCGCGGTACCACGGATAGTAACACCACTTACTTCACCATATTTACGGTCGACCGTGACCCCTGAAATACGCTGTAGCGCATCACCAATGTTTTTGTCGGGAAACTTACCAATATCTTCCGAGGTGATAGCATCAACAATACCATCTGCAAAGCGCTTGGTGTTCATTGAAGCTTCAAGCGAGCGGCGAATGCCTCTTACTTCAATTACTTCGACTTTTTCAGTTGCGCTTTGTTCTTCGGCTAATGCTGATGGTGCAGCGGTGAGTAAAAGGGGTGATAAGGTACTTGCTGTCACGATGGCGGCAAGTTTATTCAATTTAAATTGCTTCAACTTAGTTGTTTTCATTGTTCTGCCCATTGTTCCTATTTGTTGTTGGCAGAAGCTAGGGTATCGCCTTGGGTGTTTTTTAAGCGGTATATTTCTATCTACTAATGATACTTTTCACGCTTAAATGAGCGTAATTTGACAAAAATACTTCACTGCACTTCAGGCTGTCGCTATATTTCGATAGATTAATATTGGTTGGTGATTGAATTTGCATGATATGCAACGAGGTGTAACGAGTAGTTGTTTTAAAGTTTATAACATGTCGATTTTAAATAAGTTTATTAATGTAAAAGGAAATTGCTATGCGCGCGATGTACGAGAAAGTACTACCATCTCCTGGATGTTCATGGCGTTATTGCCTGTATCAATTGCCCGAAATTCCCTTTAATTGGCACTATCATCCGGAATATGAGATCTGTTTGACGCTCAACAGTGTCGGTGTATGTCACGTGGGTGATCATATCGCCCCTTACGAAGACTTAGATTTGGTTATCCTAGGCCCTGACTTACCACATACTTGGCAGTCAAAACCGAATCCGGATCACTCCGCTCACGTTGTCCATGTTGCACAAATACCTGCGCACTGGTTGGAATCTTTAGTGGCTCAGCATCCTGAATTACATGGCTTATCTGAATTGTTAAATGCAGCGCGCCGAGGCGTCAAATTTCCTGTGGAAGTCGCACGGCAAGCGAAAAAGTGGTTTGAGCAAATCGCGGATGCCGAGCCGTTAATGCGCTTTGTGCTTTTGCTCGAAATGTTAACGCGGATGACGACATCGAACTATCAACATTTAGCCAGTAACGGCTTTCGCTTTGACGCCCGCCATGATCCCGCGAAAGACAAGTTCGACCGGGTTATTGCCTATATCTATGATAATTACACCGACAAATTAAGCGCCGATGAGCTTGCACAACAAGTGCACATGAGCACCAATCACTTTCACCGTTTCTTTAAAAAGCGTACGGAGCGTACTGTGACGGAATTTATCAATCAGCTGCGTATTGCCAAGGCCTGTAAACTATTAATTAGCTCTGCCTCTCCCATTAGTGTGATATCGGATCAATGTGGTTTTAATAATATTTCTAATTTTAATCGTCGTTTTCAAGCGTTGAAGGCGTGTACGCCCAGTGAGTTTCGTGCACGGCTGCACCAAAAGGCATTGTATTGATCTGGACGTGAGCCTGTTTATGCGCTTTTTAATCAAAACTTCAATTCAAACCGTGAATATTTCGTAATGCTATGATATTCATGCTTATTCCTAAATATTCAACTTGGTATTTATCAAGGAATTGCCAAGAATGTGCCGGGTCGCAACAACAATAAACGAGGATGACCGTGATGACACTAGGACACTTTATAAAACAGATCCGTACACAAAAAGGCTTGAGCCAACCCCAGTTAGCGGAGCAAATGTGTGTTGAGCAAAGCTATTTATCTAAACTAGAAAACGACAAATCCGTGCCTTCTAACGAGGTATTTAGAAAGTTACTAACGGCGCTGAATTTATCCTTAGATGAGTGTATGCAAACCCTTTCAACACAAGGGAAGCGTGAAGAATTAAGCCAAATTCCAGATATAGAGTATTGGTATAAGCAGCATCAACAATCAAAACAAAAGCAATATAAGCAACTTGCGATATTAGCTATTTTGCTAGTGTCTCTCGGTGTTGGGTTATTTTGGAGTGGCTACAAACAGATATTTTTTAGTGAAAAACTGTTTGAATATGAATCTCAGGGGGTATTGCAAGCTGGTGAACCCGTCGAACTATATAGAAAATGGCGCTTTCTCCTTGTCCCTCATAGTAGGAATAGCGATATTGAATTTGTGGAGCAAGTTAAGCTTGCCATGGCGAAACGTTTAGATAAAAAAACGGTATTTTTTTCAGACTATAAAGGGAGCGCTTATACCGAATCAGTAACCGATGGTAGAAGGCATTATCGTTTTCAAGGCCCTAAATTTAGTGAGCGTGTAGAAAACGCCTGGCTGCAATTTATTGGCTTATTGTGTCTCTCCGCTGGGGTTATGCTAACTTTAGTAGGTAAGCGGTTAGTTAAACCTTAGATTATCAATATAGGTGTAAGATGCAAAAACGATTATTTTTTGGTATTGGCATGGATGACGACACTCGAGCGCATATTGGCCAATGGCTGGTGGATAGTGTGAGCGCGAGTAAAGCCAATACTCAGCCGAATAATTGGCATCTTACACTGGCGTTTCTTGCTATGGTGGAGGAGTCACAAGTAGCTGAGCTTTGTGATTTTGCGAGTGCTCTATCGGTGCCTAAATTTACACTCACCTTTGGTGACTATGGCTACTGGCAGCACAATGGCATTTTTTACTTAAAGCCCGAACACAAACCACAAGCTTTGCTTGATTTAGCCAATCCATTGCGTGCTTTTGGAGAAAAATGCGACCTCTATCACAACCCGCATCCATTCTCACCACATATCACGCTATTTCGAAATTGTAAGCCAGAACCTAGTGTTACGAAGCCCATTACGCCTTTCTCGCTGATGGTAAAGAAGTTCTACTTATACCACTCTCACCGCAATGAAAATGGCCTGATTTATGAGCCAATAGCGTCTTTCTTCTTGAGCTGAAATGTCTATTTTGAATGCTTTTTCCAAATAGAATAGAGTGTACTGCTAAGTAAACAGCTAAATAGCAAGACAAAGATATAATTTGGCACGCCGTTATAAAGATATAACGAGAGGTTAGTTGCTAATAATAGTAATAATGCAATGTACTTCATTCAGTTTAGTTCCTATATTCTTCAAAGCTTTATTGAGAACTAATGTTTGATACATCCCCTGTTATGCCCGTTTGTAGCAGGCCTTAGCTTTTCTTAGAGTAAAAGGGTTCGAGTAGATAACAGGCTAATCCATAGGCGCAGCCGAATCCGATAGCAACAATTGGTAGCATTTGTATTTCACTAGCACCAAGCCAACTGCCAAAAATAAACACCAATGACACAACAGAAACTAGGCATATTGTTATCTTTGCGAGCACAATTAAAATATGCTGTTTTAAAGGTAAGTCGCACTTTTCCTTCCATCTCTCTTGAAGTACTACGTAAATAAAAACGAAAAACACAGGTAACAGAGACTCAATAAACTCAAACATGATTTCGTGTCCTACTAAGTAGGTCAGATCCAGAACACGGAGCTGACCGATAGGTGAAGCGTATTTATTGTAAAGCTTCTTCGCTAATCCACCCAAAGCTGCGCCAACTAGAAAGGCAGCTACAAATCCAGCGCCATTAACTTGGTCTGTTACCAGACTATAACTGTATCTGTAGCGACTAGAGCGTCATGACAGAGAGGTCTTGCTGGAAATACAAGAGGTGTAGTTATGACTGCCATCCGTATTCGCCAGAGACTCACTCAATAAACCAACATATCCTAGATGCGACTTGGTCAAGTTAGCATAAAAACTCACAAGTTCAAAAACCAAGAAAATAAAATTTATTCAATAATATTAGTGCATTATGTTTATATGTTATAGAGGGATAACAACTCAGTTTGCCAATCGTTATAATTGTTTGTTAGCTATGTAGCCAACGCTTTAGCTTTTTAACCAAAGTTTCAAACCAAGTCAGTTGATAGCGTTTGTATTTCTCGCACTTGAGGAATAGCTTTTTGGTGGCTTCGTTTCGTGCTGGGCTAATATGTAGACGGCTACACTCTTTACTTGCGTTGTGCCAATCTTGTGCGCTGACGGCTTTAATTAAATTAGGAAAGGCCAAAAATAACTTACTGGTACCAAGGTTATAAGCCATATCCAACAGCGCAATCTTAGCGGGTGTTGGTAATAGCTGATAAGGGATGCTGCCAGTTTCTTGTTTGGCGAGAAAATGAATGAGGTACTGTTCAAACTCTTTGATTTGCTCTACAAGGTATTTTTTAGATGCCTTTGGTGGCAAGGTAAGCTCGGTATATTGCGCATACCAAGAAGCTTTATAGCCGCTGGGTTTGCCCTTAATATTACGGTATTCATCGCGCTTTTGTTGTAGGGTGGCAGAGCGTTTGGAACGTCTATCTCGCATCGGTAATTGGCAAAATTGTTCAACACTTTGCATATGAAAACCAACACCAATCGTCGGATTGGCATTCACATCTAAGTACAAGTGCAGTACCTCACCCTCAAATTGCAATAAGTGCTGTATTACTCTTTGGTAGAATTTATCGGTGTCGTTGAACAACTAGGTACCTCAGTGATCACTGCTTTTTCGTTCGTGGTATAGCACTGTTTTAGTATAGAACAGTAGCAGGCCTCTGCCTTAAAAACTGATTTGTGGGCATCGATTTTATCCCATAACCCGCGATTAAAATTGCTTTTTGGCATGGTGAAAATGTTGAAGGTGTCGCCATCTGCCAGCAATATCTTCTGTGGTGCACTGGAAACATACCAACCAAACTTTTTTAGATAATTGATATTTGATTCTTCGTCTTGAGCATCACTAAGCGCTGCTTGATAGGCGTTAAGGTTACAACAAGCGTCCATCAGTTCGGTAACATCAAAGTAATTTTCGCCATCAAACTCGTACTTAATGTAGTGGATTATGGCAGGTCCGGTTCCTGAATTGCGAATATCGACTCTAATCGTTGCTTGAGTGGAGTCTAAATCAAAGTTGCTATAGCTGAATTGTAGCCATGGCCAGGTTTCAGTTTTTAGCTGCTTTTCGGCTGCGGAAACCTGCTCCTGAGCAGCCTTTGCTTGCAGGTAGGTGGCGTAAAACGACGCTGCGGAAATAAACATCGCACACAGGGCTAAAATGGTGTTCATTTTAGAGCGAGAGAGTTTAAATGTCCCTCTCGCTTGTCTTGAATTATGTGGAGATGGGTTTAGGCGCTCAGTGCGTTTCTCTTCGGTCAAATCTTCAGAGTGTGAGTTATTATTATGTTCTGACATATTTATCCAACTGATATTACGCCCTAGGGCGACAGAAATACGAGTAACGTATCGCCAATTTTCAGTCTATCTGTCGAAAGCTGATTCCATTGCTTTAGCTTAGCGACACTGACATTAAATTGTTTCGCAATGCGCCATAAACTATCGCCGTGTTTGATCTGATAGTCCAGTTGTTTGTCTGCCAAAATGGGCAAAATTAGCTTTTTTCCTGCACGAATACGGTCACTCTTTAATTGATTAAAGGCTTTTAATTCGGCGACAGTTAGCGAGTAGCGCTTTGCAATGGTGCTAAGAGAGTCTCCACGTCGAATAGTATAATGTTGCCATGTATCCGCGGGCATTTTTGGTAAGTGTGTGAGCATGGTTTGCCACTCTGACACGCGCGCTGTAGGGATGACAATATGCTCAGGGCCGCCGAGTAATGCAGGAAAACGTGCATAGCCTGGATTTAATACCTCGACTTCTTTCCAACCTTTAAGATCAGATAAAATAGCTTGTTGTTCGAGTTTAATAACGCTGATTAACGAACGATTAGGGATCTTAGGAAACTTCATTAAGTCATGCTTTAGCAGTTGTGATGCCGCAAGTAGCTTTGGTACGTAGTGACTTGTTTGGCGCGGTAGCTTCAAATGGAAAAAGTCAGTTGGTTTACCTGCTTTTTTATTTCGTTCAATGGCTGCAAGCACTCTACCTTCACCTGTGTTATAGGCGGCAATGGCATGATACCAATCACCATCAAAACGTTTGTGGAGGTATTGCAAAAAGTCCAATGCGACACGGGTCGAGTCTACGATATCTTGGCGGCCGTCATACCAAGCGTTGATCTTGGCATCATAATGTTTTGCAATCAGCGGTGTGAGTTGCCACAAACCCGAAGCATGCTTGTGAGAGTAGGCTTGGGTATTAAAGTCGCTTTCAATTAGCGGCATCAATGCAAGCTCTATTGGCATATCGCGCTTTTCGACTTCTTCTACTAAGTAATAAAGTAGCGGCGCTGCACGTTCACTGATGGTATCCATATAGTTTGGATGCCTGAGATACCAATCAATCCGTTGTTTTACACGCTTATCGTCGGAATCGGCAAAGCTGAGCTGATCTTTAATGCGGAGCCATAAATCATCAGTTGCGAGCGGATCATATGGTGTTTTAACCACCGTTTTAGCTTCGTTTTTAACTGTTTCTCTTGGCTTATTTACACCAGTTTGCACGGAGTTATCTGGCGTTGGTTCATCCTGTTGAGGTTGCTGTATTTGGCTACAGCCATTTAGGAGCAGGATTGCTGCGAGTAATGGAGTGATGAGGTTTTTCATAGAGCCTTTTTTATTATCCTTTTATTATGCAGTCCAATGAGGCATCTGAACCGCATAAGATTGTATATAAATTCGGTGCAAATGCAAAAATAGGCACCTTACCTGTTGCGGCTGTGTAGTGTAGAGCGATGAAATGGATACAAAATGAACTTTAGCGTTACAGCATTTATCATTGATTAATGGGATTAACGCAATAACACGCGATTGCTCACTGATCGTGTATTGCCCATTTATTCAAGGCCTAGTTGGTGCTTAAATTGTGTTTTATAGGTTCGCGAGAGCGTTAATACTTTCCCACTTTGCAATGCGATTTCACTGTCACCGCTGGCGAGCGGCGTAATACTCACCACTTTAGACACATTAATAGCAAAAGAGCGATGAATACGCACGAAGCCAACGGGGTCTAAGCGCTGACATAAAGTAGCAAGCGTTGAGCGTAGCGGATAAATGCGGCCATTTACGTGTAGATTGACGTAATTTCCAGACGACTGTAACCACTCAACCTCTTCAACTTTAACGATAAATTCTTTACCAAGCTTACGTACCAATAAGTGATGAATAGGTTTGTGGAGTGTTTCACCTTCATCGCTTTCTTGTTTTATCGGAGATGCTTCACCAAGCATATGGGAGACACTAAATTGATAACCTTTTATGAGTGCAATAAAGAACACCAAACTCCATGCATCTTTTTGATATTCATAGATAAGTTCAAACCAAGAAAGGTGAAAGTTGTAATCTAGTTGCAAACTAAAATAAATCGTTTCACGTAATAACACCATGATGCCAACATGGCCAAAACAAAATAACAGTGAGGCCATAAAAAAGCTAAAAGCGACGTTAACAGGTTTATGCCACTGCCAAGGAAATGCGTTTAAATACCAAGATATGACAGGAATTAAGGCTAGACTGGCAGCTGCACTGGTATATTCCCACACGAAAGGTTCCCACAGCGCAAAATCTAGCAGCGCATCTCGCTTGGCATCCATGATCAGAGTAATGGCATTTAAGGTGTTATTAATCGCCAGAAAGAGGGCGAGTAATGCCATTGCCATCAAAGGGTGGTATTGCTGAATAAAGGTACGTGAAAACATCATGGTTTGAGTTTTTCTTTTACTCTAGCAACTGGACGCAAAGCGGTCACTTATTTTATCCCTCTATTCCACGGTTTATCCCTAGCTATTGTTATTTAAGCAAATTTCGTTTGTTTGTACGCTGTATTGGCGCACTGTAGGGGTAAGTTTACTTTCAAAAAGAAAATAACATGGATCATTTAAATCGGCGAGTAGAGCTAGACTGGCTGCGTGTTATTGCATTTACAATACTCATTTTTTATCACACCGCTATGTTATATGTACCTAACTGGGGTTTTCACTACAAAAGTGCTTATACTTCGGTTTGGCTAGAATATCTGATGTTAGTGATCTCACCATGGCGTATGTTGCTTATCTGGTTTATCTCGGGAGTTGCGCTTAGATATATTTTTGATAAACAAGGAGCATGCACAGCCATGCTCTTTCGTACTCCTTTGTTATTGCTCCCACTATTATTTAGCATATGGGTTGTTGTGCCAGTGCAACTGTACGCAGAAATGCAGAAAAATGCTGGATTAACGCTCGGGTATGTTGATTTTTACAAACAGTTTATTGATTTTAACAGCCCTTTATTTAGTCAATATCAAAGCGGTATTTGGCCCCATGTCGATGTCAATCACTTGTGGTATTTGCGAGAATTATGGCGTTTTACTTTGCTCCTTGCTGTACTGCATATCGTCTTTAATTCTAAGCTTCAAGTAATGCTCCGGCATTGTATCACTTTGCGCTGGTTAACTTATCTACTAAGCGTGCTGGCTTTTGCAAGCTTACTCTGGGCTCAGTTGGCATTAGAAGGTGATAGCAAAAGAGAATTTCAGGGGTTTGTTTTTCTGCTCGCAGGTTATCTGCTTGCTAAGCATAATCGGTTTTGGGCTTGGCTTGCTCGACAAGGTAAAGTGCTGCTGTGGGTTTGTGCAGTCAACGCCATGATTATTTTGCTTTTATATCACTTTTACTGGTTGCAGCAAGACACGCGCACTACCTTCATTACTTGGGGTGGGAGTCTTGTGTTGGTGTTACAGCGTGTGTGCGCAGTGTTGTTGATATTAGCATTAGCGGCGCGTTATCTTAACCGTCCTCATCCACTGCTTACGGGGCTCAATAAAGCGGTGTTTCCCATTTATCTCTGGCATCAAAGCGTGATTATTGCCTTGGCGCTCTGGCTGAGCCGTTATCAACTCGGTGGTGTGCCTGAGAGCCTGTTGGTGATCACAGGAACACTGCTATTTTCTGGATTGTTGTTTTGGCTGGTGCCAAAGCTGGGCTCCCTTGGGTTGATGATGGGGTATCGCGCAGCCTTGCTGACAAACAATAAAATTCTTTGGGGGGTGGGGTGTTTGTTATTGTTGCCGCTGATCCTCCGGATTATTTAACCAGTGTACTGCACCATTGTGCAATAAATGCTCTACTCTTATTGCTAGGGTCAGTATGCCTCCGATGGAGGATACTTCACGGATAGCATCGCCACGGTCAAGGTGGTGAGCGAAAATAAGAAGAGGGAATCAAGCAAATGAAACCAATTTCTTCACCTCTGGCGGCAATTCAGCCGCATTACGATGTACTTGTTATTGGTAGTGGTTATGGTGGCTCTATCGCTGCGTCACGCATGGCGAGAGCCGGAAAATCAGTCTGCCTACTTGAGCGAGGGCGCGAGTTTTTAACGGGAGAATTTCCGGATACCGAGTTGGAGGCCGCTGGTGAGTTGCAGTTTAATAGCCAAACAGGGCACAAGGGCTCTCATTTGGGATTATTTGATATTCATATGCACCGTGAACAGAATGTCGTCGTCGGTTGTGGCTTAGGTGGTACCTCTCTTATCAATGCCAATGTTGCTTTGTCCCCAGTAGATGCAGTACTGAGAGATCCAGTATGGCCACACGCGATCCGAGATGATGAGGATGGTTTGTTGGAAGAGGGATTCTCGCGGGCTCGAGAGATGCTGAAGCCTGCCTTATACCCTGAACATTACCCAACTTTGAATAAACTTAAGGCTCACCAGCAGTCGGCAAATGCATTAGAAGCCCCCTTTAATAAAGTACCAATCAATGTATGTTTTGCGACCCCAGAAGGTGGCATCAACCATGTGGGTGTTGAGCAGCAAGCATGTAATAACTGCGGAGACTGTGTGTCTGGTTGTAATTTCAATGCCAAAAATACCACTCGAATGAACTACTTACCGGATGCTTGGAATCATGGCGCAGAAATTTATTGCCAGGCCAGTGTGCGCTACCTTGAGAAAATCGACTCTGGTTGGCGGGTGTTTTACCAAGACATGGGAACCGGCGCAGAGTGCTTTTCTGCTGAACCGTTATTTGTTGAGGCGGATCTTGTGATTTTGGCTGCAGGCACGCTGGGCAGTAATGAAATTTTATTGCGTAGCCAAAGTCGCGGTTTGGCTATCTCTTCGCAACTTGGTCAGCATTTTACTGGTAATGGCGATATGTTGGGTTTTGGCTATAACTGCGACAGCGAAATTGATGGTGTTGGGGTTGGTAACCTAGAGCCTGAAGACAAAGCGCCTACAGGGCCTTGTATCACTAGTGCAATCGATCTTCGTGAAGCGAGCGAACGCGCGCAACAAATGATTATTGAAGAGGGAAGTTTACCCGGCGCCATGGCGGGAGTGTTACCAACTGCGCTTGCAAGTGCTGCGGGTGTAGTTGGGCTCGACACGGATCATGGTTTTTATGACGCTTTGGAGGAGCAAGCGAGAGTATGGCAAAGCCAATGGCGAGGCGCTTATCATGGTGCGGTAAAACATACTCAGACCTACTTAGTAATGAGCCATGACGATAGCCAAGGTGTCATAACTTTAGAGCAAGACAAGTTGAACATCCGTTGGCCAGAGTTAGGATCTCAGCCTAATTTTCATCATGCGAGTGAAAAGCTGCTTCAAGCGACAGCGGCGCTCGGTGGCACCTATGTTAAAAACCCAATTTGGTCACCGTGGTTGAATAATCGCTTGGTTACAGTTCATCCTTTAGGTGGCTGTCGGCTTGCTGAGACGGGTTCCGAAGGGGTGGTGAATCATAAAGGGCAAGTGTTTACAGGAGAGAGTGATGCCTGCTACGACTCGCTCTATGTGTCAGATGGTGCCATCATTCCAACGTCGCTTGCGGTCAATCCGCTGCTTACGATAAGTGCATTGACGGAGCGCTGCTGTGCACTTATCGCCAAGGACCATGATTGGCAAATTGACTATCAATTGCCATCAAGCCGCTCCCGTAGCGCTGAGCCGACTACAACAGGGTTGGCGTTTACAGAGCGCATGCAGGGCTATTTTAGCCGCGTGGTAGAGCCAAGCATTACCTCTTTACAAACCTACTTGGCTGCCTATCAGCAGGGTCAAGAAACAAACCAAACGCTGTCGTTTGTATTGACGGTCACCTCGACGGATCTAGAGGTGATGTTGACCGACCCACAACATAAAGCGCATATTTCGGGTCGCGTTGAGTGCAATCTGCTTTCTGATAAACCACTGACCGTTCGCAATGGTGAGTTTCGTTTGTTTGAGCGTCAGGCCTTTCCTCCAAATACTCGGAAGATGATCTATAAAATGAATTTAACGGCGGAGGATGGCAAGCAGTACTTCTTTAATGCCTTTAAGTTAATCAAAGACGACCCTCACTCTCTCGATCTTTGGGATGATACTACAACCTTATTTGTTGATATTCATGAAGGAGAAGATACTCAAGGGGCCGTATGTGGTCACGGTATTATGAAAATAGCGCCGATTGATTTTGTGACGCAGCTTGCCACTATTCGTGTAAGTCATGCCGAGAGTAAAGCGGCTCGCTTAAAAGCCATCGCGCGCTTTGGGCAATTTTTTGCGGGCACACTATATCAAAGTTACGGCAGTATTTTTTACCAAGAAAAAACGCACAGTGGTGAATTGGTGCGCAAAAAGCGGCCGCTAAGGGCTCCAACACCTGAAATATACTTGTTTGATACAGCTGATCATGTGCAGCTATCGCTGACTCGTTATCGTGGCGGTGACAAGGGCCCAGTTATGTTAGTGCATGGTCTGGGAGTTGCTTCGAGTATCTTTTCCACCGACATGATTGATACCAACTTAGTCGAGTACCTAGTCGCTAACCAATATGACGTGTGGCTATTGGATTATCGAGTCAGTATTTTGTTGCCTGCTGCCGCAAAGCAATCAAATGGCGATCAGGTAGCGAAATACGATTACCCTGCTGCAGTGAACAAGATCCGAACCATCACGGGAGCAGATAGTATTCAGGCGGTGGTGCATTGTTATGGTGCTACGACCTTCTTTATGTCTATGCTTCGCGGCCTTTCAGGGGTTCGCAGTGTTGTTGCATCACAAATTGCGGCGGACGTCGTGGTACCGATGGCAACAAAAATGAAAACAGGTTTACACCTCCCCTCATTTTTAGAAAGGCTGGGCGTAGACTCGCTAACGGCGCGAGTACCACAGCAGAGCAATGGGCTTGCCTCTTTGTATGATAAGGCGTTAGGCTTGTACGCGCTCGCTGAAGCACAGGGGCGATGCAACAATGACAGCTGCCATCGCGTGACCTTTATGTACGCCTCCTTATACCGTCATGATCAGTTAACCGATTTGCTGCATGAGCATATTGATGAACTATTTGCCGAAGCCAATATTCAAACCCTAGAGCACCTTGCTGCAATTTGTCGCGCAGGAAAACTGGTTGATGCAGATGGCAAGGACGTTTACATGCCACACATCAACCGATTAAACGTGCCGACGCTATTTATTAGCGGGGCAGATAACGAATGCTATTTACCTGAGAGCACGAAAAAAACCTATGAACGCCTTTGTCTTGCTTTTGGTGATGCTCAGTTTACGCGTAAGGTGATCCCCAATTACGCGCACATAGATTGTATCTTTGGGCGTCAGGCTGATGTAGATATTTTTCCACATATTCTCAATCATTTAGAGCGATATTAGGGCCTGTTGACCTTTGCTGTTTGACTTTTGTTCTCCTGAGTGTGTTTTAGTCGCGACACTCGACTTGCCGCCTAGTAATCTAGGCAAAAGTTGATCAACAATGAACAAAGCGCACTCAGGTGAACCCAAAAGGCAGCGCTTGATTGGCATTTCTACTGTGTTATCGCCTGACTCACATAGAATAACTATGCTACGCCGGCTCTGCCTTGTATAAATACCAATCAAACTGCTGCAAAAACAAACTTGAAAGATAAACAGGCCCTAGTCAGGACACTAAAGTCGGTAGGCACAATTAGTATCGGCCTACCAACTTCCGCTTAGCGTGAACGCAAACTCAGGTGGTACACGTTCACGAATCGTTTCCACGGCGCTTACGCTATCTGCCCGTGAGGTGTTGTAGTACAAGCGTCGATATTCGTATCTAGACGTGAGTGGCGAAGCTTCTAGATTGAGCTTAACTTGCTGGCTTACTTGAAGCTGCGCTTGCAAAGTCAATTGCAATGAGCCTGCTTCAATAAATTGCTCGTCGGGATAATATTCGCGATAACTATCCCCACTGGAAATCTCTGCGCTCCAAGAAAAGCGATTAAAGCTTTGTCGAAATTGCACGCTAGCCCTATGTGGAACAGTCCCATTAATCGCACGTTTTCCTGTGAGCGCGTCACGGTATGATGCGTCTCGATAACTATAATCAAGATTGAGCTGACTGTTGTTGATCCAGCTTGATAAGTCTAGATTAACTGCACCATCTAGCCCCCAAAGCGCGGCATCCCCGGCATTTGCAACTATGCTTTCACCTCGATTATCTTGCTGATATTCATGCACATCTTTTTGCCACTGATAAAAAGGTTTAACGTTAAAACGCCATCTTTCACCTTCTTCAATATCAATTTGCAGCGCAAGTTCAGTGTACTGCATTGGCTCTATTTCTAGGTTGCCAAACTGTAAGCGGCCAAATCCTGCGTTGAGCTCTGGTAAAAAAAGTGAAAAATCGAGCTGTTCCACTTCATGTTTTAAGGTGGCCGTAAGCTGAATGTGTTTTGTCGCGTCATAATTTAATCGCACCAACGGCTTGGCGATGAGATGCTGAATATCTTCACTCTTACTACTATTGGTCGAAAGTGTTGCCTGCTCGGCTGCCAGTTTGCTGTATAACCGCCATTTCGGTGAAAGCGACCAAGTAAAAGCAGCAAAGGGCTCAAAACTTAGCTCTTTTATCGTGCTGTGTAACTGCTCCTCGGGCAATAGTGTGTTGGCATTTACGCGATTGATACTGGCCTCAAGACCGTACTCCGAGACCGCGTCGTTTACCATCAGGCGAATTACTCGCTCGTCAGTACGCTTATACTGTGTAAAGCTCGGTGTTGAAAGTTGCGCAGAGAGACCATCAAGCATATGTAACTCATTCTTTTGTTTTGAGTAGTAGCCTGTAAGCTGTGTGCTCCAGCGCTGACCTTGCCACTGCCTATCGATAGACATTTCGCTAGTGTTTGTTTTATCGCGCTCTTGCGAAAACGCAGATTCAACATCGCTGGATGAAGTTGGCGTGCGGTACAGCCATTCGTATTGCGATTGCAAGTTGTCTTTTACAGCCTGAACATTGAGCGTTAGGGCACCATCCTGTATGGTTTTGTGGCTGGTAAGTGAGAGCGTTATTCGCTCACTTTGCTCTTTAAATGTTTCTTCGCTCTTTTCTTCGAGAGTATTACTAGATGCGAACAGCTGACCTTGGCTGGTGCTTTTATACGGCTCATCTTGAACTTGAATATGACCGCTATGTGTCCATTGCTCTATAGGTAATGCAAATCCCGCCATTGCTGTTATGCCAGTGGAGGCACTGGCATTTATTGCACTGCCTAGCTGCCAATTATAGGCATTGGTTTTTTCATCACGAATGATGTTAACAACTTGATTATATTGCTTAAGTGAAGGGAATGGGTGGTGACTTAGGTACACTTCTAGCGCAACGATTTGGTCAACGGGAAGTTGTTTTAAATACTTCGAGACCGATCCAGACTTTACGCGGATCTCCATGCCATTTAATAAAATATTGGCAGAACTGCCTCCGAGGCCGCGCTCACCACTTCGTTCTATGAGTGTGAATGACGGTAAGCGCTCGATGGCTGTAAGTGCATCTTGTGCTGCAAACTGTTGCAGTGAACTTCCAGCATAAACACTCGGTTTAGCGTTATCCATATTGGCGTAAACGCCGCTACTTATGACGCTCATTAAAGCGTAATAGGCCGCCGTGGAGGGATGAAATCGCGTCATTGTTCCTCTTTGAATAAAAAGCTCTCCATTGCGCTATTAAAAATAAAAAAGCAGATAAAACAAATTATTAGGTACGTAAGGTGGTTCTATGGGACGGATCGACGGGAAACCGTAAGCGGGTTCACGTTGCCCGCTGGTGTTATGCGGCCTGAGAAAGTGTATCGAAGCGTGACTTTAGTGCTTTCTTGTAACCTTTACTCAAGCCAATTTGCGCGCCCGTTGATAACTTGATGATGGCATTGCCAGATGCTTTGGTGATGATACGTTCAACATAGGTCAAGTTAACCAAATAAGAGCGGTGGGTGCGCACAAACATATCGGTTGGCAGCATGGCTTCAAACTGAGATAGGGTTGCTCGCTTGAGGTATTGGTGCGACTCGGTGTGAATTTCAACATAGTTTTTAGCAGCCACTATATGCACTATGTCTTTGATCTGTACAAATGACTTATCGCTGCCTAAATCCACAAGCAAACGTTGATTTATCGCGGTGCTATTGTTTTCTTCGTTGCTTTCAATACGGATAAACTTGTGCCAAATCATAAAGCATACGTAGATCACCAGCGGGTGTAATGGCGCAAAATAATACAAGGTATAGGGAATATCATCGCGATAAACGAGATAGTCGAATCCAGCTTGTATAGACATGCTCAGCACGAATAAAACCGAGCAGCAAACGAGGTAATTGCGCCAACATACCTCATTCTGTTGGCTGAGTTTATTTAGCCATAAGAAGAGTATAGGTGTGTAAATATACCAAAGCCCCCATTCCTGCAAGGCCCACCAGATAGGGTTATTCAGCCGCTCACTTTCTATCTCAACCCAATCGTGCAGCAAGTCGATTGCGGTTAAAAATATGATGACGGCAGTCCAGCCAACTCCAGTAATAGTAAGAATAGGTTTGTATACGGTGTGCACGAACTTTTCCCTAAATTAGATACTTCTAGTTTACCGACTTTTTATAAGTTCACAAATCCTCAAAGCTAGACCTAGCCTGTAGTCTTATTTGCCTTTAACTAAAGATAAGCCCTTAAGCAAAGCTCAAGTGAGTTAACCAAATACGCATCTGAAGCATGCGCCTTGCTCGCGCTTAAGATAAATTAAGTCGCCGCCATGATTAATCATAATTTGTCTCGAGAGGCTTAAGCCGATCCCCGAGCCTTGTTGTTTAGTGGTAAAAAACGGCACGAAAATCATGTCGACTACATGTTCGGCAATGCCGGGCCCATTATCGCTTATTTCTATATAGTGCTGGCCTGCGTTATTGGCTCCGGTCTTTAATACCACTTGGCGGGTGTTTCGCTGATCTTCGGCATTGCGCTGCTGCACCGCTTCTATGGCATTTTTGGTTAAGTTAATAAGTACTTGCTCAATTTGAGCCGTGTCTAACATCACCAGTTGGGAGTGGCTAACATCAAGCTGTAAGTCTATGTTCGCTTGATGACAGCTTTGTTGATGTAACTGATAGATGCCCTCTACCAGCGGCGCAAGCTGGGCAGGTTGCAGCGCTGGGCTGGGTAAATTACTCACCGTTCTAAAACGGGCGATAAAAGCGCCCAGATACTCAGTGCGTTTTGCCAGTGTTTGCAACGCTAAGGCGAGGTCTTGTTTATCTTCTTCATCGTCAAAACTCAATGTGTCGGGCAAGAGTCCCCCACAGGTTTGTGCAATGGATGACAGAGGTGTAATAGAGTTAGCTACCTCGTGCGTAAGCACTTTGGTGAGGCGTTTATAGGCTTGCTGCTCTTTGTTTTGTAATGCATCACGAATGGATTGTAAGGTGACAATTTTACGAATTTGCCCTTGGATCTGCGCTGACGTTATTTGTATAGACAAGTTATCTTGTTGCTCACCATATTGCCAATTTGCTATCGTTTTCAAGCTCTTATCGCATTCATTAACCAAAGGTGCAAGATGGTCTAAGTCTTGACTTTGATTAATGGGTTTACCGAGTAGGCGGGTTACCGCTGGGTTTGATTCAATAACCTTCCCTTCGCTGTCGAACACCAAAACCGCTAAGTCGATATGCACTAGCAAGGTTTGTAAAAAGTGAGCTTGCTGCTCGGCGCTCAACCGCGCGCTTTGGATCCGCGTTTTGATCTCTTCTAAGTGTTGCCGCATTGGGTGATGTTGGCTTAGTCCCAAGGAGCTATCGCCATTGGCTAAAGACTTAAGTACAAAACCCATGTGCTTGTTTTGCTTGTTAAATTGAAAGTATAAGGTTGAAATAAACGTGATGGTAATAAGGGTGATCAACAGCCAAGTTGCCGAAAAGCCACCTTGTATATACAAATATAGCGAGAGCCCACTGGAAATTACTAGACCAATGATAGTAAAGAAAAAAACAAGGATGGGATGGTGAGCAACGCGTGTCATTTCTTTTCTTCCTACAAATCGTACTTTTCTAAGCGACGATACATTGCCCCTCGGGTTAACCCGAGCGCTTTGGCTGCGTTTGAGACATTGCCTTGATAATGCTTGAGCGCTGCACGCACCGTATGTTGTTCAATTTCTTCAAGGTTGAAAGTGCCTTCAAAAGTGAGTGTATTGGTGTCCGAGGTATCTTCCATACTTGCTTGTGCCGCCGTGGGATTAGTGCCAATCACGGTACTGATATCCAAAAACTCGGTTTCACTTAAGATCACCGCACGTTCGATAGCATGTGCGAGCTCTCTGACATTACCGGGCCACGGGTAGGTTTGTAGACATTGCATGTCGCTGCTATTTACCTCAAGCTGCCTTTTATACTTGTGGCAAAAGTGTTCAAGGTAGTAGTTTACGAGCAGTGGAATATCATCGACACGCTCGCGAAGCGGTGGCAGACGGATCTCTATGGTATTGATCCGATATAATAAATCTTGCCTAAAACGACCTTCATCAACCGCTTGTTGCAGATTATCGTTGGTGGCACAGATAAGGCGTATGTCCACTGAAATAGGCTTATTGCCGCCTACAGGAGTGACTTGTCGATTTTGTAGCGCTGCAAGTAGCGTTGTTTGTTGGCCCATCGGCAGGTTGCCCAATTCGTCCAAAAACAAGCTCCCCTCGTGTGCGAGTTCAAAGCGACCGACCTTATCGCTTTTCGCATCGGTAAACGCCCCTTTTTTATGACCAAACAATTCGCTTTCAAACAAATTTTCGGAGATAGCACCCATGTCTAGGCTGATAAAGGTATTGTCGCGACGCATACTCGCCTGATGAATGGCGTGGGCGGCAAGCTCTTTGCCCGTGCCACTTTCGCCGGTGATCAAAATGTTGGCATCGGTGAGTGCCGCGCGTTCGATGGTACTAAATACCTTTTGCATGGCCGAGCTTTGGCCTAAAAAAGCAAATTGATGGCTACCACTGGATTGATTGAGTGCCTGATTTAACCCTTGCGTCTGACGAGTGAGCTTACCAACCTGTTGTTTGTCTTTGGCATGCGCAAATGCGGCGGCAACCGCACCGAGTAGTTGGTCGTTTTGCCAAGGCTTAGCGATAAAGTCGGCGGCGCCTGCTTTTATCGCGTCAACGGCAAGCTGAATGTCACCATAGGCGGTCATTAACAACACCACGATGCTTGGGTCTTGCTCGACAATTTTCTTTAACCAATAGAAGCCCTCTTTGCCACTAATAGCATCTTGGCTGAAGTTCATGTCGAGCAAGATCACATCTATTTGCTGCGATGTAATCTGCGCTTCTATATCAAAGGGGTTATCTGTGGTGATGATGGTTTGGTAATGCTTTTTTAGCAAAAGCTTTGCTGCAATTAATATATCGCTGTTGTCGTCGACAATTAATATGGTGCCTTCCTGCTTCATATCCTGATCGCTTTATTTTTCTTTTAGCGTACCGCAATCGTTTAGATCTCGTCTACGAAAAGTGTTCATTTATGGACACTTTGTTATTTTTGATGTGTTCTATTTCCGGACACTTATTATTCTTAGAATATAATGCTAAATGCCTAACATTTTGTAATTGCTAATAAAATTAAGCTTGGCACGGTGCTTGATATTAGTCATACATATTCGATAAAACGATTTAACCGACTAACAACAAGAGGCGTGATTATGGATAAGAAAATAGAGCGTTCAGGATTACAAAAACATCTTAAGAAAGCGGTGGCAGGTGGTGTATTACTGAGCATTGCAGCAGCGGCACTGGCATTCAATAACACTGCCTCTTCAGGTCGTAGTCAAAATCTCGCACTGAGTAGCCTTACGGTGAGTACCGTAAGCAAGGGGGCGTTTGTGGACGCACTAAGCTTACGTGGTCAAGTCGTACCAAAAACCACGATTTACTTAGATACCATCGCCGGTGGTCAAGTGGAAGAGCGCTTGGTGGAGCAGGGTGAGTTTGTTGAAGCGGGTCAGCCATTAGTGAGACTGAGCAATACCAGTTTACAGCTAGACGTGATGAGTCGCGAAGCACAAGTAACAGAGCAGCTTAACTTCCTAAGAAACACCCAAATGACCATGGAAACCAGTCGCCTTAATTTACGCCGTGACTTGCTGGAAATTGACTTACAAATTAGCCATTTGGAACGTCGTTATAAGCAATCCAGGCCACTCGTTGAAAAAGGTGTGCTGGCAACCGACAGATTGTCTGAAATCGAAGACGATTTACAGTATTACAAGGCCCGAAAGGAGCTGACGTTAGAGCGCCAAGCGCAGGAAAATTCAATTCGTAAAGTGCAAGTAGAACAGCTAGAAGACAGTGCTGAGATGTTACAGAAGAACTTGCAATTTGCCCGTCAAAATCTCGAAAACCTACTGATCAAAGCGCCGGTATCGGGTTACTTGAGTGAGCTGGATGTTGAAATCGGTGAGTCAAAGAGTAAAGGGGCACGGTTAGGCCAAATTGACATTCCGAATGAATACAAGTTGGTTGTCCGCCTTGATGAGTTTTATTTAAATCAAGTACAACCGGATATGGCAGTGAATGTGATGTTAGACAGTGGCTTAGTCAGTGCCAAGGTGAGCAAAATTGATAGCCGTGTAACGCAATCACAATTTCAGGTAGAAGTGGCGTTACCAAGCGGCCAAAGCGACATTAAACGCGGCCAAAGCATAGATGTCGAACTGATGCTTGGCGGCAACAAAGAAAATGCCTTATTGCTAAAACGCGGTGCCTTTTTTACAAGCTCTGGCGGTAATTGGGTATACGTGTTGGCAAGTGATGGCAAAACCGCCGAGCGTCGTGACATTCGCTTAGGTAAAAAGAATCAAGATTATTACGAAGTGTTAGATGGTTTATCACAAGGTGAGCAAGTGATCACCTCAAGCTATAGCAACTTCGACAAAGCGCAACAACTCAATTTCTAAGGATATAACAATGATAAAACTAACTAACCTAAACCGTGTATTTTGTACTCAAGACGTTGAAACGACTGCGCTAAACGATATTAACCTAACTGTTAATGAAGGTGAGTTTGTCGCCATTATGGGCCCGTCTGGGTGTGGTAAGTCTACTTTATTGTCCATCCTAGGGATGTTGGATTCACCGTCATCTGGGCAGTTTGAGTTTGCGGGCACGGACATTGCGGGCTATAGCGAAAAGCAGCTCTCACAGCTACGTAAAGCGTCTATTGGTTTTGTATTTCAAAGCTTTAACCTGATTGATGAGCTGACGGTTTTTGAAAATGTCGAGCTACCGCTGCAATACCAAAATATCTCAAAAAGTGAACGTAAGCAGCGTGTAGAGCAGATTTTAAAACGCGTTGCCATCGACCACCGCGCTGATCACCTACCACAGCAACTTTCTGGTGGTCAGCAGCAGCGTGTGGCGGTTGCAAGAGCGCTGGTTATTAACCCTAAACTTATCTTAGCGGATGAGCCAACGGGTAACTTGGACTCCAAAAACGGCGAAGAAGTCATGGCGATGTTACGCGAGCTAAACCGCGAAGGCACAACCGTGATCATGGTAACGCACTCAGAAAAAGAGGGGTCATACGCGGATAGACTTGTACGCCTTCTCGATGGCCAAGTGATGTTAGACAAAGCCAACACGGTGGTGCAACCACAAAAATCAGAGGTGGCATAACGATGATAGTGAATTATCTAATAACAGCATTGCGTGCTTTTAAGCAGCAAAAACAGCATTTTATTTTAAATGTACTTGGGCTTAGTGTGGGCTTAGCCGCGGCAATTTTGGTCGCACTGTTTGCAAAAAATGAACTATCTTACGATAGCCAGCAACCTCATGCTGAGCGTGTGTATCGAATTGCACAAGACTATTCGCAATTAGGGCTTGGGGTCGTTCCTATTTTTAATTACATCAATGGCACTCGAGCACTTGAATATAGCCAAGTTGAAGAGGTTTTTGCGCTGACGATGGTGGAGTTTACTCGCGAAGCTGAAGTAGATGTGACAGTAAAAAATCAAGGTTTTAAACTGAATGACCTTTATGGCGCAACTGCAAATATCGAGAATTTTATCGATATGGAAACGGTGGCAGGTAGTCTAAGTCGCGCCATGAGTGTACCGAATAGCATTGCATTGAGTAGTTCAGAAGCTCAGCGTATTTTTGGTCGCACAAACGTGGTTGGCGAGACTCTACAGCATAAAAACGGCCAATATACGGTAGGTGCAGTATTTACAGATTTACCTGAAAACACGCATTTTGGCTTTAAAAACCTAGTGTCTGTAGAGCATGATCCAGCCAATACGGATATAACTTCTAGTTATGTTTATTTAAGATTGGCGCCGCAAACAGATGTTATTGCTTTGGAAAGCATACTGACTGAGAAATATTATTTCGGTGATTTTAAGGGTCGCTTATCGCTGCAATTACACCCCTTAACGGAGCTTCACTTTACTGCAAAGTCGCCGTTTGAAATGAAAGTGGGTGGTGCGAAACAAGTGGTGATGATCTGTGTTGGTTTAAGCGTGCTGCTGATCCTTATCGCTGGCTTTAACTTTATTAATATGACGGTTGCACAGTCGACCAAACGTGCAAAAGAAGTGGGTGTACGCAAGGCGCTTGGTGCCAGCAAGTCGCAATTAGTTGCACAGTTTTTATCTGAGTCTGTACTCGTGTCATTGCTTGCAATGACAATAGCCTGTGTTTTGGTCGAGCTACTATTGCCAAGTTTCAACAATCTAGTTGGCCGTGAATTAAGTATTGATTATGCATCTATGTTTAGTGTCGTAGTAGTCGCGGTTGCCGTCATCGTGGGTTTGTTGGCGGGTCTCTATCCTGCATTTTTTATCTCATCTTTTAGTGCTAAACGCGTACTAAGCGGAGATTTACAGCGTGGGAGTACCGCGATTTGGGTGCGCAAAAGTCTTTTAACTGTACAAGCAGCACTTGCGGTTGGGTTAATTATTGCTTCGATAACGCTACAGTACCAGTTGGCACATTTGCAAAATTTACCGCTTGGTTACGAAACCACACAGCGTTTGGTGGTCTCAGAAGTGCCCGTTAAAGCGGCTTTTACAAAAGCGCCAACGTCATTAGTTAAACAGTTCGCGGCGATTGAGGGCGTTGAACATATCAGTGTGATAGATACGCAGCTGACTCGCTCGATTAATAACACCCTAGTACCAACGTGGCCAAATGGTGAACAGTCGCAATCCTTAACGCCAGTTATTGGCACAAGCTACGAGGTAGTCAAAGGGTTGGGGTTAACGCTACTTGCAGGTCGAGACTTTAGCCGAGAGTTTGCCGGTGATTGGTCAAATCGAGTTAACGGCGTAACCACAATAGGCACCATTATTACCGAGTCGGTCGCTAAGCAAGCTGGCTACAGTAATGTTGCAGATATTATTGGCAAAACTATCAAAGATACTGGCCGCAACGTAGAGATGCGAGTGGTTGGCGTCGTCGCTGACGTCAAAGTGGGGAATGCACAAGAAGCGAGTTCTAATATTATGTTTTTATTGGGGTTTACTTATTTTAATCCAACATCTGAAGTAATCTTAACGATTAACCCGCAGTATTTAGCACAGATTCGACAAGACTTGATTAGTGTGTTGGCAAAAACCGCAAACGTGTATGAACCAGAGATAAATCTACTTTCAGACAGTTATAGGGCGGTACTTAGTGGTGATGAGCGTATCTCTAAGGTAGTACTTATCTTCACCGCGCTAGCTGTATTCTTAACCTGTTTAGGCACTTTTGGATTGGCATCCTTTGCAACGGTTCGCCGTCAAAAAGAAGTAGCTGTACGCAAAGTCTTGGGGGCATCACGGCTAAGCATTGTGAATATCTTAGCAAAAGAGTTCCTGATTTTGGTGGGAGTCAGTATCGCCATTGCTTATCCGGTAACTTATTGGCTCGTTGGTGATTGGCTTGCAAACTTTAATGACCGCATTGAGCAAGCAATGTGGGTTTATGGCGCAGCAGCGTTGGTGGTTGCCGGTATCACTTGGTTGACTGTGGCGACACTTGCCTTTAAAGCCGCGAGTACGCGTCCGTCGCTGATCTTGCGATATGAGTAAATTAAATTGGTAATCACTCAAGAAATTGCGGCCTAATTTAGGCCGCTTTCATCATTTATTCTTTGGTGTTTTCATCGCCAATATCGGCACGACCATTTCTGCTTTTGAATGGTGTGAATATACTGCTACAAGCAGTCATTTTTTAAAAGTGAGTCACAATCGCAAGTGGAAAAATCAAGTGACTTTGTACTGGATATCTTTATAAAAAATAACTAAAAAGGATCTTCTATGCTCACTTCATATTTGAGTACGGCAATTCGGGTAAGTAAAAAGCAAAAGCTACACACACTGCTCAATGTCATCGGTTTCAGCATTGGAATTGCTGCTGCAATTATCGTGGCTTTATTTGCCCAAAGTCAGTTGATTGTTGATAAACATCAACCTGATGCAAATCATGTTTATCGAGTACATTTAGATTTGCGCTCTGTGGGTGTGGGCGTGCGCGGTGCGATTGACCCTAGAATGCCGCTGCTGATGCAAAAGCACAGTCAAATAAAGGAGCTGTTGATTATTAGTCGGATTGAATCGTTACAATATAGTGGCGAACCAATGGCGGATATCGTGAAGGTTAAAGATCAGCGCTTTAAGCTCAAAAAAGCGTATGTTGCGACGCCAAATTTGGCTGAGTTTGTGAATATCTCAGTATTACATGGAGACTTAACTCAGGCCCTTTCTCAGCCCAATCTTATCGCCCTTAGTCAGACAGAATCAAAGCGCTTGTTTGGCGACACAGATGTTATCGGCAGGCAACTTGAATACGATGGGGGAAGCTATGAAGTGGCTGCTGTTTTTGCGGATTTAGAAGCAAATACACACTTTGATTTTGATGTGCTGATGTACTTACCCAAATTGCAGCGCGGTCCTTTTAGTAGTCATGTGTATTTAAAGTTGCAGCCAGAAGCAGATCCTAACGCGTTAGCCCAAAAGATGACGCGCGAGATGCAAAAAAGAGCTAAAAACCCGAACTTCAAAGACATCCAGTTTCAGTTTATTCCATTGACCCAGTTGCATTTTTACACCAATGGTACCGTAGAGATGAAGCAAGGCGGGTCTTATTTGGCACTGCAAGTGAGCGTTGTGCTGAGTACTTTACTTGTGATCATAGCCAGCGCTAATTTTATTAACTTCAATATTGCCAGTGCTGCAAAGCGTGCTAAAGAAGTCGGCATACGTAAAGCGCTAGGTGCCAGTAAGTCGCAACTCGTCACACAATTCCTGTCAGAATCGTTACTGATTGTGCTGTTTTCAGGGTTTTTAGGGGTTGTAATCGTTGAGTTGGCATTGCCGCACTTTAATCAGTTAATCGCGCAGCCCCTGACATTGGTATACAACTCTCTATTTATGCTCGGTCTTGTAATTACATTGACAGTGGTTGGTTTATTTTCTGGGCTATATCCAGCTTTATTTATCTCGTCATTTGGCGCGAAAAAAGTGTTAAGTGGCGATTTTAGTCGAGGGCGTTCATCAGCAAGGATCCGCAAAATAACCTTATGCTTACAAGGTGCGATTGGCGTAGGGCTGATAGCAGCTATCAGCATGCTCTATCAACAAATGATGCTGGTAAAACAGTTGGATGTAGGTTACGAAAAAGCACAGCGAATTATCATTCGAGAATTGCCCTCAGAGCTGATCTATCAGCAACAAGGAAACGCATTGCTTGATGAGTTAGGCCAGATCTCAGGTGTGGCTGGTTGGACATTGAGCGATACCAATTATGCAACCGCCATTAACGGTGGGATGCATTACACTTGGCCAAATGGCGAAACCTATGACGGCATGTTAGCAGTAATCAATACGGGTTATGACGTGATTGATGTACTCGGGTTAAAGTTGATTACTGGGCGAGGCTTTAGTCGCGATTACGCTGGAGATTGGTATCGTGAACAGCAAAATGGAGAAGCGCATGTCGCGATCCTGATAACCAAGAAAATGGCTCATTTAGCGGGATATGAGAAGCTTGATGAGGTAATCGGCGTCACTGTTACCGTACCAAGGCGAAAGTTGACAGCCAAGGTTGTGGGCGTAGTTGAGGATATCAGAATTGGCTCTGTGAATAATGCAGTACAACCTACTTCATTGATGCTTGGTCATGTTGATGGTGAAACTGCAAATGTGGTATTAAAGATCGCTGAAGGCATTAATCCAGATAACGTGATCACTGAAATTGAACAAGTTCTTGCTGCACATCTCAATCGTCGTGATATAGAAGTTCAGTCTCTCAATGATGAGTTCTTGGCGGCCCACAAGAATGAACTCTATACGCTTACCATGCTATCTATCTTTAGTCCTTTAGCTATATTCCTGACCTTACTCGGAACATTTGGATTAGCGTCATTTACTACCTTGCGTAAAGAAAAGGAATTAGCTATCCGTAAAGTGTTAGGCGCTTCACGTATTGGGTTAATTAGCTTGGTTGCTAAAGAGTATTTGTGGTTATCTGCATTGAGTATGGTACTTGCAGTCCCGCTGACGTATTGGCTAGTTGGTGAGTGGCTTAATCGCTTTAATGAGCGGATAAATCAATCTATATGGATTTATGGAGTCGCAGGCCTACTTGTGATCTTGCTTACTTGGCTTACCGTTGTGCTCGTTACCTACAAGGTTGCAAGCCGGCGCCCCTCATCAGCGCTGCGCTACGAGTAGCTGATAGCAATTTTTAAAATAGACCACTTAATAAAGCAAGTTGGTATAACTCGCTGTCAATTTAGTGTCAAAAACCATAGTTACACTGGGGTTAATTCAGGCTTGAATAACAAGGTGTAGCTATGGCTAAGGTTAAGACAACCTCTCGTCTTCGTAGAAGATCAGCTAATTCACTTTGGATTGGTGTTTATAACAGTATCCTGTTGTTGTGTTTACCTTTGATTGCGCTGATCTTATTAAAAAAATGGCTACGTAAACCGGGTTATAAAAGGCACTTTTTACAGCGCTTAGGTGTCTACGATTGTAAACGTTTACCCGCCTGTATTCATTTACATGGCGTCTCCGTTGGCGAATGCGCCGCCATTGCTAAACTTATTCCTGAGCTGCGTAAACAGCATCCTCATTTACCCATTGTTTTTACTTGTACCACGGTTGCGGGTTCCAACTATATTGAGCGCAACTGGGGGGAGCAAGTCATTCACACTTATTTGCCACTGGACTTTCAATTGACAGTTGGTGCGTTCTTGACGCATTTTAATCCGGTATTGACCATGTCGGTTGAGATGGAGTGGTGGCCGAACCTTATTCGCCAGTCGCGCAACCAAGGCAGTCGAGTGATGCTGGTAAATGCCCGCATGACCGACAGATCAAAAAATCGTTATGCCAACATGTTAGGTCTTTTTACCTTTATGGTGTCCAAGGTGCATAAAATCCTGCCGCAAAGCGAGCTCAGTTATCAAGCTTTTCGCGAGTTGGGTGTACCACCAGAAAAACTGATGATGTGCGGTAATATCAAGTACGATTGGCCAGAAGTTAAACACGCCGACCCAACGCAAAAACCCTCTCAGCTGACATGGATTGCGGGGAGCACGCATGACACTGAAGAAATAGCGGTGGTCGCAGCGCACAAACAGTTGTTACAGCAAAATCCAGCAGCTCAGCTAATTATCGCACCGCGTCATCCTGAAAGATTTGATGAGGTATGGCAGCTGCTGCAAGCAAGCGGGCTGAGCTGTCAGCGTTACTCGCACGCGCCAACACTAACGGCAAATACGCAAGTGTATCTGCTCGATACGATGGGCAAACTATTTGCGTTTTATCGTGATGCCCATGTTGCCTTTATCGGTGGCTCGTTAGTTAAGCTCGGTGGTCACAACCCTGCCGAAGCCATTGTCCAAGGGGCTGCCGTCGTAATGGGAAGTAGTCGACGAAATTGTGAAGATATATGTGCGCCGCTGAGTCAAGCTGGTGCACTTGTTGAGGGTAACGAACCACAGCAAATAGCTAAAGAAGTCATCGGCTTTTGGCAAAATAGTGCTGCAACAACACAACAAATACAGGCTGGGCAAGCTGCTATCGCAAAGCATAATGGCGCACTACACACAACCACATTGCAAGTTTTATATCAGTTAAAGCAGGCGCAACGGCCAGTTCATAGTACCCGATTACATCCAATGGTGATCAGATAACAATGCAATACAACAATATCCTTATTGTCCGGCTCAGTGCCATTGGTGATATCGTGATGGCGTCAGGCCTTATTTCTGCACTAAAGGCACGTTATCCAGAAGCAAAACTGAGCTGGTTAGCAGAGCCTGCTGGCGCGACCTTGCTGCAACAAAATCCATTGCTAGATGAGGTGATCCTGTGGCCTCGCAATGAGTGGCAAAAAGTGCGAAAAGCACAGGGGATCATAGCGCTACTTAAGCAAGTTAATAGCTTTAAAAAGCAGTTGGCTAGTCGACAATTTGACTTAGTGCTCGACGCCCAAGGACTCCTTAAAAGTGGCGCGCTAGCTTGGCTAAGTGGCGCTCAATATAAGGTTGGGATCAATAGTCGCGAGGGCAGTCAGTGGCTTATGAATAAGGTAGTGACCTCGCCTTGGTCTGCTGATATCAGCTCGGAATACAGAGCTGCAGCGAAATTTTTTGGTGCGCCAGAAACGGCATTTCAATACTCGCTCATTGCCTCGAAAGAGACACAACAACACACAAAAGCACTGCTATTGGAGCATACTCAAGGTCAACCTTATGTGGTGTTTTGTCCGTTTACAACGAGAGCACAGAAACACTGGGTAGATGGGCATTGGTGTGAGTTGTATAAACAAGTAAATCAGTCTATTTGTGCGCATATTATTATATTGGGTGGACCAAGTGATATCGTTTATAGCGAGCGTTTAGAAAAACAGATGCCAGGGATCATTAATCTAACTGGGAAAACGACATTACTTGAGTGCAGCGAGATCATTCGGGGGGCAAAAGGTGTGATTGGCGTTGATACTGGACTGACTCACATGGCGATGGCGCATCATACCCCGGTTATTGCATTGTTTGGTTCAACCTTACCGTATGAAAACACCTTCAATCCAAATGGTCGCGTGTTGAGCGATAAACTTGCTTGCTCACCATGCAAACGCCGGCCAACCTGTGAGGCTCGTTTTGATTGTATGGTGGGGCTCACGCCACAAAGAGTGTCGAGCGCACTGGGAGAAGTGCTATGAAAGTTCTGCATATTGAAGCGGGTCGTCACTTATATGGCGGCGCACAACAAGTGGTGTATTTAACTCAAGCGTTACAGCAAAAGGGCATTGAGAACGTACTGGTTTGCCCGCCTAATAGTGAAATGATTGCAGCCGTTGATAAGCAAGTTGTTGTGGATCCTGTGAAAATGGCAGGCGATCTCGATGTCATGCAATGTTTGCGTTTACGAAAGACTATTGCCCATCATCGGCCTGATTGTGTTCATATTCACAGCCGTCGAGGGGTTGATACTTGGGGATTACTTGCCGCTAAGTTGCTTAATGTTCCTGTTATTTTATCGAGACGAGTCGACAACACCGAGCCACGCTGGTGGTCAAAATTAAAGTACCCAGCCTACGATAAAGTTATCGCTATCTCAGAGGGGATCCGCCAAGTATTACTCTCACAAGGTGTTGCCTCTGAGCAAGTAAAGTTAGTCCACAGTGCCGTCGATACCGAGCGCTTTGCACCAAATAGTGCGGAGCGGCAATGGCTGCTTGATGAGTTTGAACTACCACAAAATGCCTTGGTTGTGGCTAATTTTGCGCAACTGATAGAGCGCAAAGGGCAGGATGTGATCATGCGTGCAGCCAAACAACTCATTGCTGAGCATCCTAATTTACGTGTATTACTGTTTGGCCGAGGGCCAAAGCTGCAACAGTATCAAGCGCGTATAGATGAGCTGGGGCTGCAAAAAATTGTCCAGCTGGTGGGATTTCGACAAGACGTAGCGCGTATTTTACCGGCGGTTGATATTGTTGCACATCCAGCATCGATGGAAGGGCTAGGCGTAGCGTTATTACAAAGTAGCGCATCTGGCGTGCCTGTCGTAGGCTTTACTGCCGGTGGCATTCCCGAAGCGGTTGCGCACAATGAAACCGGATTACTTGCTCCGATTGGTAATCAAGCTCAGTTTACTCAAGATCTTAATCGCTTATTGCAGGACCCGATTTTACGAGAGCAAATGGGCCGTAAAGGTCGCGCTAAAATGTGCAGTGAATTTGCCATTGAGGTGATGGCGGAAGGTAACTTGTCGGTGTATCTAAGCGTGTTAACTGAGTTGGGAAGAGACCCTTTAACCAGCCAATCACAGAAAGTGTGAGTTCCAATAAAGGTAATCACCAATGCGGCTTACTAGCTTGGTTCTTAGTGGGTTTACAGCAATATGCTAGGCAATGGTATGCCTATCTTCTGTGGATCTGAGCTGATGATAGTAATACGCGCTTTGCCAAATTCTGTGTTTAGCAGGTTAGCTGTTCCGCCTTTTAATTCTCCAACAATCTTACCAAGTTGTGTATTGCCAAGCGTCAGTAAGCCATGAAAGTGATCAGGCATTAATACCAATTGAATTAATTCTCTAATCAATTTGAAGGGTGAAATAGCATATTAGCTTCGTTAAAAATTTCTCATTTAGAACAACTAAATAGCAAAAT
>NZ_JAKRFW010000024.1:0-67124 GCF_022347905.1 Pseudoalteromonas sp. Of11M-6
TTTTTTGCCAAGTCGATAGCAATTAAATTAGACTGTGTCATGTATGGACTCCTTATTTGGTAAAAGTGTTTTGCAATATCTTTATACCGTACTCTCCCGATAAGGGGGAGGAGTCCATACATCTCCTAAGTTAATCCAGTTTGCCAAATTAGTGACTCAGATACAGAGCAAACTGGTCGTGAATAACTAATGCCATCAATAGACCTCTAGTACGAACGTTTCCTTTCACTTATTTTGATTGTAATCCTGATGTTTACATTCTGCTTTTAACGCTATGCCTTGTTATCTACCCGCCTATCGTTATTTAACCTGAGGCTATTTAACAACACGGCGAAATTGCTTAAGCGGAGTAAATACTGTACTCTTGCCCGCCGCCCAATACAGAGTACAAAATCATGAGCTTTAGCCACCTAGGTTTAGCCCCAGAAATAAATCAAGCCGTTGTCGAACAAGGTTACGACAAACCGACTCCCATTCAAGAACAAGCCATTCCTGCCATTTTAGAAGGTAGAGACGTGATGGCTGCAGCGCAAACGGGAACGGGCAAAACAGCGGGCTTTACATTACCTTTGTTGCAAAAGCTGATTGCCGGTACTAAACCACGTGCGAATAATGTACGCGCGTTAATTCTAACACCAACCAGAGAGCTTGCTGACCAAGTATGGCAAAGTGTTGCGCTTTACAGTAAACACCTGCCTATCAGCTCTGAAGTCGTTTACGGCGGTGTGAAGATCAATCCGCAAATGATGAAGCTGCGTAAAGGCATTGATGTTTTAGTGGCAACACCTGGGCGATTACTCGACCTTTACCAGCAGAATGCTGTCAAATTTGATGACCTTGAAGTACTGGTATTGGATGAAGCCGACCGTATGCTAGATATGGGCTTTATTCACGATATCAAACGCATCATCAAAGTATTGCCAAGCCGCAGACAAAACTTGATGTTCTCTGCAACATTCTCTGAAGAGATTAGAGCCTTGGCGAAAGGGCTAATTCATGATCCGGTAGAGATTTCTGTGGCACCAGCAAACAGCACCGCAAAAAGCGTGACTCAGTGGGTGTACCCGGTAGACAAAAGTAAACGCACCAACTTACTCAAGCATTTAGTGCAAACGCATAATTGGCAACAAGTGTTGGTATTCACCCGCACAAAACACGGTGCCAACCGCTTGGTAAAGGATCTAGAAAAAGACAAGATCAATGCCGCAGCAATCCATGGTAATAAAAGCCAAAGCGCTCGCATGAAAGCCCTTGCTGGCTTTAAAAATGGTGAAGTGCGTGTACTTGTTGCCACTGATATTGTAGCAAGGGGCTTGGATATTCAAGAGCTGCCTCATGTCGTGAACTTTGACCTGCCAAATGTTTACGAAGATTATGTTCACCGTATCGGCAGAACAGGCCGCGCTGGTGCGACAGGTGAAGCTATCTCGTTTGTTACCCAAGAGACCGCAAGCGACTTATTTGGCATTGAACGATTAATTCAACAGCTGGTGCCACGTAAAGTGGAGCCAGGGTTTGAGCCGCAACTTGCCGTACCTGAGTCAAAATTAGATACACGCCCAATCAAACCGAAAAAGCCAAAGAAACCTAAAAAGCCAAAGGCGACAGACGCTGAGCAAACACCTTCCGCTCAGCCGAAAAACAAACCTAAGCAAAATTCAGGTCCTCGCAACAATAAGCCAAGTGGCAACGGTAAACCTGCTGGTAATAACAATGGCAACCGTAGACACCGTCCATCATCGTCTGCAAACAAGCCAAAGAGCCAACACGCTGGAGAAAAGCGTACACCACGTCAGAAGCCCACTTCTGGCAATTAATGGTGTAAGCAGGTGTAATAGCATTTGCAGCTCTTTCTCCTAAGCTAAAAGGGCTGTTAATCGTAACAGCTTTTTTAGTCAAAGGAGCTAGACAATGAATATCTTGAAATTGATACTGTTCACATTGTTTGGTAGTACATTTTTAGCGCACGCTGGTACGCAATATGTGACCCAAGCTGCGAGCAATATCACAGAAACCTCCGCTCAATTAAACGGCTATTCCGCCTCTACTATTGGTTTAAGTGGAGAAACGTTTGATTATGGCCCAACTACTAACTACGGCTACAGCGTACTCGCAACACCGGCTGGCATTAATGGCCCGGTTAGCGCACAAATAGCGAACCTAGATTGCGGCAGCGAATATCATTTTCGTTTTCGAGGAGATCCAAAGCCACCTCGCACCACCATTCAAGGGGAAGACTTAACCTTCACTACAGCCCCATGTGGCCCGACGATTTTTACTAATGTGTCGTTTGAAACCGGCGGACAATACTACTTCGTTGCAGAAAACAATGGCGGTAATACAGTAAACGCCAATCGTATTGCGATTGGCCCTTGGGAGCGATTTAATCTTATCGATGTCAACGGCGGTAACCTGTTTGATGGCGACACCGTCCACATTCAAACAGCCACTGGCTATTACTTTGTTGCAGAGCAAGGTGGTGGCGCTGAGTTAAATGCCAATCGAACGGTGGCTTCTATTTGGGAAACCTTCACGATTGAGTTGCCGAATAACCCCGGTGCTTTGATCCAAAATGGCGATAAAGTGGCGCTTAAGTCAATCAATGGTCACTATATCCAAGCCGCAGGTAATGGTGGCGCGGGAGCCAATGTGCATCCTACCGTCATAGGCTGTAATGCCACTTATCCCTGTTCATGGGAAATGTTTAAGATTATTTTTTAACGCACTTGGCCGTGGTAAAAATTTTATCACGGCCTTACACGCGCTATCCGTTCGAGCCATGTTATAATTGCTGTTTTAGAACTACAGAGACAGCGACTTTGACTCAGCCACTTTTTTCAAGTACCTCACTTTCCAGCGCCTTACTCGATAACCTCGCGTCATTGGGGTATCACACCATGACTGACATTCAAGCACAAACCTTACCGCTTATCTTAGCGGGTAAAGATGTCATTGGCCAAGGTAAAACAGGCTCAGGTAAAACCGCCGCTTTCTCTTTAGGACTATTACATAATTTAAACGTGAAACGCTTTCGCGTGCAGGCGCTTGTGGTATGCCCAACTCGAGAGCTTGCCGATCAGGTTGCAGTTGAAATTCGCAAGCTTGCCCGTGCAGTCCATAACATCAAAGTGTTAGCGCTGTGCGGTGGTGCACCTATGGGTCCGCAGATTGGCTCTCTTGAACACGGTGCGCACATCATTGTGGGCACGCCTGGGCGTATTGAAGAGCACCTGCGCAAAGGCCGTTTGTCGCTAGATGAAGTGAATACCTTTGTACTGGATGAAGCGGATCGCATGTTGGAGATGGGCTTTGAAGAGTCACTACAGTGCATCATAGATCACTGCCCTACAGCACGCCAAAACCTGTTATTTAGTGCTACCTACCCGCCAAAAATAGAGCAGCTCGCGCAGCACATCATGAAAGATGCAGCCAAAGTCACAGTTGAAGCAACACATGACGATAGCTCAATTGAACAGTACTTTTACGAAGTCGACAATAACGATGCGAGATTGCCTGCGGTACAAAAGCTGTTAATGCAATTTCAACCAAACTCAGCGGTTATCTTCTGCAACACCAAGGCAGAATGCCAGAACGTATGCGACAGCCTATATAGCCTAGGTTTTGATGCAGCAGCACTTCACGGTGATTTAGAGCAAAAAGACCGTGACCGCACATTGGTTCGTTTTGCGAATAAGAGCGTGACCATTTTGTTGGCAACGGATGTCGCAGCCCGGGGTATCGACGTCGACCATGTAGATATGGTGATCAACTACCATATCGCCCATGACCCAGAAGTGCATGTTCACCGCGTTGGCAGAACCGGACGTGCAGGCAATAAAGGCGTGGCATGCTCTTTAATGAGTTATAAAGAATCGCATAAAGTAAATGCCCTCGAAGACTATTTAGGTAAGACAATTGAGCCCAATACCCTGCCAAGCGACCAAGTGTTAAATAACAAAATTAATCGAGCGCCGATGGTAACCATTCAAATCGACGGCGGTAAGAAAGCGAAATTAAGACCGGGTGATATCTTAGGTGCACTGACCTCAAATCAAGCGTTAAAAGGTGATCAAATCGGCAAAATCAAAGTCACTGCGATGTCTTCATACGTTGCGGTTGAGCGTAGTATTGCCAACGTGGCGCTTAAAACAATCTCAGAAGGAAAAATGAAAGGCCGAAATTTTAGAGCTCGCAAAGTAACAAAGTAACAGGTCACTCTCCCCTCTCTATGGTGGTCAACTTTTCCCTGACCACCACGACTTTAGATTATCCAAGCAATTACTCGCCTATTAATAACCTATTTGTAACCTATTTCCACCATAGGGGTTTAAATCTGCACCATGACCCCAAGGTCTTAATTGAGCAAACACTTTAAAGGAGTTTATCTATGAAGACCTTAATTATTGGTGCCAGTGGTCAAATTGGAAAAATGACGACAAAGAAAATGCTGGAACAAGGCCATGACGTCGTGGCGTTAGTGCGCAATAAAAGTAAACTAGCTGATATTCAGTCTGAGCAACTCACTATCATAGAGCAAGACCTCGAAGGCGATTTTAGTTCAGCCTTTGACAACGTCGAGCAGGTAATATTTAGCGCAGGCTCTGGTGGAGAGACTGGAGCGGATAAAACCCTACTTATTGATTTGTGGGCCGCCATTAAAGCCATTAACTATGCTGTGAAAGCAAACGTTAAACATTTTATTATGGTCAGCTCTATTGGTGCTGACGATCCTGATAACATTGAAAGTGAAATCAAACCGTACTTGGTAGCCAAACACATGGCCGATCAACACCTACAGAGAAATATTGTAAACTACACTATCGTCCGACCGGGTGCGTTACAAAATGAGCCTGCAACTGGGGGATTCTCGACCGCACGCCCTGCAAATAGAGAAGATGCCGTAATAAGTCGAGAGAATGTCGCAGACGCGCTAGCTTACCTTGCCACTCAACATCCTCAGAACCTCACATTTGAGCTATTTAATGGCAAGCAGTCAGTCGAACAAACGCTGCGCTAATAGGGCAGCTATGTCTCGGGGTTTAACGCCTCGGGGCAAACTTAGGTGCTTTAATTTGGCTAAGTGTTGAAAATATTTATCGCTTCACTGACATAAAAATCTTGCTTTAAAAAATGCAATTCTATATCATCCCTCTCTTGCTTTAACTTCCTCTCAAAATAAAGCAAACCTCAAGTAATGCCTCCTTGCCTTGATCCAGTAAGTCCGCATAAAAAATACAAGTAGAGCTTAATATAGTCAGGCGAAATCAAGCCAATTAAGAAAATTGGTATAAGCTGTCATACCCGTCTCGGGTCGTTGCGAGGACAGTGTCTTCTGTTCGCTAAACTGTAATGAAGCTCATCTACTATCAAAAGCATCAGCTAATTTGCTGTGCATTATAAAAGTGAGTTTTATTATGTCATATACATATAACGGAACAGAGATCCGTGTTGAGCAACCAATTCGCTCAATTTCGGTGAACAAATCTAAAGTGATCTTTGCTGACGGCACAGGCCGTAAGATCACACAATTCGCCAATGGCGGCGAAGCACGTCAATTTCTGAGCTGGTTAACTTCAGCTCAGTAATCGCTAAAACGTCGAGCTTGCTCGACGTTTGCCATCCTAATAAAACAAATGAACTAAATACTCAGATTCGCAGCTGTCTAATCGCTTTGATTAGGTCTTTGTCGCTGATTCGCGTTGACTTTAATTTGCCGATTAACTTTTTAGCACCTAGGGTATTTCCTTGGAGCATATAGAGCTGGCTTAAACGTAACCGTGCCCAGTTTTTATCTGGACCATCTGTACTGATCTCAAGTGTTAAATACGTTTGTAATGCTGCGATCCCCTCGTCTACATTAACCTCTGAAAACACCGCCGTCCGACCAATTTGGTAAAGCCCCGCAGCGTAATGCTTTGCTTCCTTAATTACTATTAAAGTTCTAAAAAACGCAAATGCACCATCGTAATGTTTGATACTCTGCAGCGCTATTCCAGCTTTAAACAACACTGCTTCATCAATAGTTTTGCGTTCAAGCAAGGTGTTAGTATAGGTTATCAACGCTTCATCATTGCCAGTCAGCAAATAAAAGTCGATCCATAGCTTCATTGCGGCATGGGAAGATAAGGCTTCTATCGCCCTTATCTGTCGCACCGCCTTGGCCTCAGAGCCACCTGCAATGCTTGGTGCTGAAAGGTAGAAATAGAACAACCCTTGCAGCGCTTTGATATGCGTTGCGTCTTTGTCTATTGCCGCTAAAAACGCATCTTCTGTGTTGCTGGCATAACTCAGTTTTGAAAATATAGAGGCATGCTTTATCTGCTCTGCATTTACCTTGGCGTACCAATAATACTCATCCGCACTGTTAGGCTCGAGACGCAGTGCTTTTTCAAGGTACTCTTCTGCTTCATCAAATTGATTCGACGCCAACTTAACTCTGCCAAGATAATAGAACGACTCATTTGGATGCGTTTCTTGCAGCGCCAGAAAAGCTTGCTCAGCATCCACTATCGCCTGTTGCTCAAATAGTATTTTGGCATGCTCCAATGCATCGGTAATATTCGGCATCGCAAACACTTTTGGAGTTACCACTAGTATCATCATTAAACAAAGTACTTTATTCATCTGAAACATTATTTGCTCCCCCTTGCTTGACAGTGATTAAGCTGTTTTTTATAAAACAGGATGCCCAAGGTGCCAACCACAGCGGGTAACAACCATGGCACTAGCTGCCAAGCCCCAGGCATTAGCTGCGCTAACCAATGACGTCCACCCACCGCAAAAAATGCCGTATATACCGCAATCCCAGCGCCTAAAATGGTACTCATATGCTCCAGCACCCACTCTCGTGGTTTGAGTGTTGGTTTAAATATGTAGAACAACATAGTAGCGACAGTAGAGAGCACAATAAGTGAAAATATTAGATAGAGCGTACTGCCAAATGTAAGCGCAGTGTACAACACTCGCCCACCCGTTGCCGCTAAGAGCCCAATCAGCAATAAATGAGACCCGCTTCTTAATCGCTCTCGGTGCTGTTTAGCCGCTAAAACCAAGCTCGAATGACGAATATTTGCCAACACCAATACTGACAGCATCAGTAAAAATTCACTTAATTGACGTTGCTTCAATACCAGCTGTTGCCCTAGCGCCTGATCAATGTGTTGAGAGGGGTAACGGATCGCCAATGGGTCGTAGATCACAATTAGGCACATGACAATGCCACTGACGGAAACTAGCCACATACACCAAGTAAATATTTTTCCCCATAGTCTATGCTGTGGGCTGCCTTTTACGGTTACTACAGGCACCCAAAATACAATTAGCGCAATAGCACCAATAATTATGTGCAAATACAAAGCAAACTGATGAACAATAAGCATAACAATTTCTCTTTTACGATTTTGGTCTTTAGCTTAACGTCACTACATTTGGAGTGCCTGTCCCAGACGTCATGATGTAAAACCATGACTTTTGGCCTATAGGCACAACCTTGTTACTTTGTCATACTTAGTGAAGAAAACGGTACGAGGACATAAGCGTTGGCATTCAGCACATTAATCGCAAATCGAGATATGAGAGACCTACTGGCGCTGATGACTTGGGTTGCCCTTTTCGCTATTTCAGTTTACATAACGAATCAACAGCCTGAAGCGCCCGAAATATCTCTCTTTAGCAGCTTCTTCTGTTTCTATGCGCTTGGCTATCTCATTGGCACCTGCGAGCAATGTCAACACAAATTACGATGGCTTGCCCTAGTCCTCATGCTATTTTCAGCCTTTGCCTGTGGCTGGATCCTGCAATTTGGATACCTATCCATTCTTACCATTATCTGGGTTGCCGTTGTCGCTTATTTGCTCCCCATTCGCGTATCAGCTTGCTTCACCCTCATCATCGTATTGGCCTGGTTTACAATGCAGAGTGTAAAGCAACAGCATCTACTTTGGATTGAGGGATTACTATATGGCTTGTTTCACTTATTCGCCTTGCTATTAGCCACCACCCATCAACGAGAACAGCAAGCTAGGGTTGAGCTACAAAATCAACATGCTCAGTTGCAATCCACACAACACTTGCTTTCTGAGCTGTCGAAGCACTCTGAGCGCACCCGCATCGCGCGGGACTTACACGATCTGTTAGGTCATCACCTCACGGCACTCAGTATTAAGTTGCAAATAGCGCAAAGAATGACTGCCGACGCACCAGCCCAGCAGCAAATCCTAGAATGTCAAAGCGTAGCTAAATTACTACTCAATGATGTACGAGATGCCGTGGATATGCTCAGACAGCACAGAGATATTGATTTTCATCAATCGCTTACCTTACTACTCCAACATACTCCTGAGCTAAAAGTGCATGCAACCATTCCACAACATATTGCTGTTGACGATAGCCATATAGCACAAGTGCTGCTGCGCTGTGTTCAAGAAGCAATAACCAACAGCCTAAGACACAGTCATGCGAAGCAATTTTGGATTGTAATGACGGAAGATGAAGAAAAGCTTTTCGTCAATATGCATGATGATGGCTATATCAGTGAACAATGGCAAAAAGGGAATGGTTTAACGGGGATGTCTGAACGCGTATCTGAGTGTGGTGGCCACTTGCATCTCTATGAGCACAATCGTGCCCTACACTATAAAATTGAACTCCCGTTAACTCCACAGTAAGGACGATATTGATGAAAGTAGTCGTGGTTGACGACCAGAAACTCGTAAGAGAAGGCATTGTCACTTTATTACAATTTAACGAAGAAGTTGAAGTGATTGCCCAGTACGACAATGGTCAGACGTTACTTGATGGGCTATCAGAGGTTTCACCTGATATTATTCTACTGGATCTATCCATGCCAATTATGAACGGTATCGCTACTTTGAAGCAGCTAAATAGTCGCGGTATAACGATCCCAGTATTAGTGCTAACAACCTTTGATGACCCCAAACTCGTTCTGGACAGCTTAAGTAATGGAGCCAAAGGCTTTGTACTTAAAGATATCGCTCTGGATTCGTTGGTGAATGCAATGAAAACCATCCTCAATGGTGAAACCTACTTTCAACCGGCAATTACAGAAACCCTATTAAAGTATGCACCAAAACTCGACAATGATTTTTCTGAGTTCAAAGCCACAGAGACGCTTAGCGTACGAGAAATAGAGGTATTGAGACTGGTTGCAAATGGTTATTCCAACAAGGAAATAGCCGAAGCCTTACATAAGTCAGAAGGCACAATCAAAAATCACGTCTCCAATTTACTTTCTAAACTGGGTGTGAGGGATAGAACCCGTGCGGTGCTATTAGCAATCGAAATGGGAATATTACAGTAGCTTAAACAAAGCGCACCAATTTACCCCTGAGCAGATTGGTGCATCGTCACGGCGCTTAGCAGGCGCTTAGCAATAGTAAGCTTCAACCGTTCCTTTTGATTTAATTAGCAAAGGCTGACCTCGGCGATCTAGCGCTTTTGGCGCAGCGACTTTGATCCAGCCTTCACTAATGCAATACTCTTCAACATCGGTACGTTCTTTTCCATTAAAACGAATGCCAATGTGGTACTCTAGTATTTCTTTAGCATAATGTGGGCTGCGAGGATTGATAGAAAGTCTATCTGGTAGTGCTGGTTTTTCGATTGAATCTGTCATCGTTTTTCTTCAATTATTTAAGCATGCTGTATTGTAGGTAATCCCATGCGTGCGCTCAATAGCTGAGCGTCTTATAATCGCAATTGAATTAAAAACTGTATCGATTTAAGAGCACTATGAGGTCTCTGAAGTTTAGCTAACGTTATTACTTAGAAATGCCTTGGCACATTCACCCACGTATCGACGGCCAGGATTATCTCCACTCAACCATTCTTCCACAGTAAACAGCTCAAATAGACCGATTTTACACAGCGTTGGGATTGCAAGCTTTAGCTCGTCCTCTACTTGTCCTCGCTCACCAGCATTGTAAAGGTCAATGTTATGCAACATAGTTGCTACTGTACCCGTTTGCACTCTACTACCATCTTTTAATTGTACCGATGGTAAGCACTCACCTTCTCTTACTACCTTTTGATTTACCGCAGCCAACTGCTCAGTGTTTTCTACATTTTTCATCAATATTTGCTTCCTATAAATAAAATACCCATCCCCCTTGCACTCTCCACTTTTCTCGATAAGATAAACAATGAAGTTAACACAAGGAAACAAGTATGAAACTTAAATTAAACAAAAAGGCGATTAAGTCCCTTTCAAAAGATTTACAAGACTTACCAATGGCGCAAACCCCAAATATTGCAGGTGCTGGCAATCCACCTTTATACCCAGAAAGCAAGTTCGATCAAGGCTGTCCTTGGTTTACACACTTTCAGGTTCGAACTTGTCCAAATCCGTATTAATGCGCCATTGTGGGTAAGTACTCTTACCCACTAAACTTGTTATAACACCTTTACCATAAAATACTTACAGCCATCTTTAGGGTAATGTTCTTGGATCCATTGGGTCTCATAGCCATGCTTTTCATAAAATGGCATTGCCTGAAAATTTAAGGTATCGAGTAAGCATTTCACGCACCCTCTTTGTTTGGCTGCCGCTTCTAGGCTTTCTAGTATCTGTGAGCCGATATTTTGACCCCTTAGTGTCTCAGAAACCCACAAAGTATCAAGCAACAACCAGTTGCCAAAAGTACGCGCGGCTGCACCTGCAACAACCTCTCCAGACTCACCCTTTACTTCAACCGCCAATGGAAGACGCTCTGTGACCTCCCAATTAGCCCAGTTAAACTCGCTAATTTTACTACTTAAAAAATCGACAAATTGTTGCTCAGGATTTTCTACCACGGATATTTTCACTACTGCGCTCCGGTTGATATCGTTGAACTAAGGTAATTGTTGTTCGCTTTAGTATTGTCACCTATCATAGCGAACAAAGTACCTATAAAGGAATCATCTATGATGAAATCAAAATCTAGCATTGGAAGCTCAATTATATCTATTATCGTGATTGGCATTGTGTTACTTTTTTCCATCACATCTTGCACTAACCCCAGCACACCCGCAGGACATGAAGGCTATGTTTTTGAGCAACCGAGATTTTTTGGTTCTGGTGGTTACCAAGGTAGCTTAGTAGGTCCGAGCAACTATGGTTTTTCCCCGCTTAGAAATCAAGTCGTCAATATCGATATGCGTCCAAACACGTATACCGAGCGCTTTGAGATCTTAGCCAAGGATGACTTGAATATCAGTTTTGATTTTCATGCCGTCATTGCAATTAAACCAGGTACAGTAAAAGATGTCGTCGAAAATTATGGTGCAGAGAACTGGTATCAGCGTTTTGTTCGCGAAACTTTCAGAACCTATGTTCGCGACGAAGTCCAACAATACGACAGCGGCGCATTAAAAAGCAAACGCGAACAAATTGCTGAAATCGTCACAAAACGTTTAAAAGGCTACCTACAGTTAGCGCCATTTGATATCAAGCAAGTGGTGATCGGTAACATTAATTATCCAGATATCGTAGCCAATGCTGTAGAAAAGAAACTCGCTGCGCAACAGCTGCTAGCAGAAAAAGAAACTCAAAAGGCCATTGCGAAAAAAGATGCGGAAATTCGGATTGAAGAAGCAAAAGGTATCGCTGAAGCGCAAAAGATCATCAACGCCACACTTACTGCAAACTACTTACAACATGAAGCGATAAATGCGCAGCTAAAAATGGCAGAATCTCCTAACCATACAACGGTTTATATTCCGGTTGGCACCAACGGCATTCCACTGGTTAAAGAGAGTCGATAACAAAGTACCAATAATTCGTTTGAGTTGGGAGTAACAATAGCGAGAAGGTCAGTTGTTGCTCTCACCAGGGTTATTGAGTAAACTCTTTTTCTGTCGCATTTACCAGCTGTTGAAATGCGCGAGTACTGCCAAGTAGCTCTCGCTTTACCTTGTTCCACTGTGCATTGTGATGACCAAACTTTAATTGCCATTCGCGCTTTTCGTCCACACTTAAAGGGTGCAGCTTTGCGCCCATGGCCATGAGCTCGCGCTCACAGCGTTTTTGCAGTTGCTCAATCTGCGCAATATGAGTATGAAATGTTTGCTTACTCGCGTCCTCGATTTCCCCTTTTAAGCGCAGTGGCAAACTATCTAACCAATGCTGATTTGCGACGGTCACCCAAGCATCGGGGACACTTTCGAGTAAAGCTACCTGCCCTATCTCGTTTTTAAGCAGATCAGGACCTGCGAACAAACCAATAACGCTAGGGTCAATAACCTCTATATGTTTTGTTCTTGCCATTTTGGCCACTTGCGCCCAAGGCACATCAATAACATTTGCCGACGTCATACTGTAAAAATGACTCAAAACCCTAGAAGCAGGTACTCTTAGCACCACTCCTTTGAGTTTTTCAGGCAAGTTAATTAAGCGGTTGAACTGTTTCGTGCTTGTTAATGTGCGACCCCCAACGAGATGATGCATTAAGATATTCAGTTTTCCTTGTTCACTAATAGGCTTAATAACAAGTGACTGCCATTGTGGCGAACAAATTAGATTGAGAAACGCGCGATTTGAGCTCGCCCAAAATGGGATATTAAGGATATCTAGCACAGGTAACGCCCGAGACAGATTTGATACAGAGATAAGTGCGGCCTCCACATGTCCACGAGTCACTGCCGCCATTAACTCGCGGCCACTTCCAAGCGCGCCACTATGGTGAACATCAACATAGATTTTACCGCGAGTCATAGACTCAACATTCTTCTTAAACACTTGATGCATGTGCGGGATAAAGTCACTTTGATCCGCAGGGTATGGGGAAGCTAATCTTAAAATATGGAGGGCAGCACTGCGCTTAGCCATTTCTTGTTCTCGTTCATCTTCTGAGAGTAAATTTAGTGCAAGTACTTGGCTAACCGGAAATGAAGCACTCAAACATGCCGCTAGTGAAGCTTCAAGAAATTGACGTCTACTCTTGGACATGGCAGTACAACCTAAATTCCATACCTCAATTAAAGATAGCTGTTTGCTTTGCTGTTTTAACCTATAGTTACATAGCTTTAGCCGCACCTATCACAAAATTCATGCTGCTCTTGCAATTGCTAACAGCGCCAGTCTATCTTCTAATTTATGGAAAATGGAGCCTTATCTATGCGTATGCCTCTTTGCTTTTTTGCTGTTCATTGTGCTCTGAGCTTCAGTGTGCTGGGATGTGAATTAGCTGTTGTAGCAAAAACGATTGCCGTCATCCCTTCTGTTTCAAAACCTGATTGCTATTTTTCACAGGATAAAAATGCAAACCTGCGCCCAGTGCGACAATATGTAGAACCTCTAACGCCAAACTATCCAGATGCTGCAATACCTCTCAATTTCGATAAGGTTCAGTCAGCCTGTAAACTGAAGAGTGACACCATCCATTGCCAGTTTGCTGACCGACAAGGCGCTTTGCCTTTAGCTAGTCAATACCAACGAGGTCGGTTAAGCTATGATCAGTGGCGCGTAGACAACCACTATTTTATTGGATGGACCTCGCACGACCCAGAAAGACCTGCTGGATTTATGGTACTTTCCACCACCAAACCCGCCTATTGGTTACCTGTGGAAGATGCTTGTAAAGCAAGACTCAGCACACGAGTCGTGACGCTTAATAGCAAAGAGAATCTCTGTTTGAATCACCAGGGTGCTTGGCAGCGCAGTAACACACAGTCACTACCTGCGCCTTGTGAAAACCCATACTCTGTCGCTACCGATAAAAATGGGGTGTGGGCTTTGCAGCTAAACAATGAAAATCAAAGCTGGAACATTTGCCACTTTGATCACGCATTACAACTGGTGAAAGCATATCAATATCAACTTGATATACCGCAATCGCTAGCGCCATACAAGCTTGTACCTACGTCTTTTTCTCAGGTTACCGCCTTATTCGGCGAATATGACAATGCGCCAGCATACGCATTTGATATTAGCGCTGTTGAGCCGATGATTCTATCAGCCTTCCCAAGCTCAATACGTCGCATACAAATCCCACTTACACGAGCTAAATATCGGTTAAGCGAATGACTCAATAAAATACGTGGTGGGACTTCTTTAGCTTTAAATAGGAAATATGAATAAGATCTAAAAAAACAAATAATATTCATTTTATTTACATATGTAAATAAATATGAAATGATGCCAAACTTCTTTGTTCATATTTTAATTAAAGGACTTATACTATGAAAAATAAACATATCTTGCCGGTCGCGGCTTTATTACTCTCACCGTTAGTACAAGCAAATAACTCGGGTTACTATATTACTGATGTCGATGTATATAAGTATGGTGAACGTGCAACTATGGTTCCTGAGCAAAACCCAATCCCAATGTTAATTCCTGATCACGTTTTAGTTGGTATTGGTGCTCGAGCTGGAAACACAACGGTAACTACCGTCACCTTGTGGTATCGTCAAATATTAGGCAATGGTGAATTTGGTCAGATTTACAGCAAAAATTACGGCAGCAAACCAAGTCACGAGCTTGAATGTCAGTACGTAAATACATCCGACAATATCGCAATTACAGGTATGGAGTGGCGCATCAATGGTTCAGATGATATTGCAGCGCTGCGGGTGAGTTACCGAAAATTTGATAGTCAAGGAAATCTAGGCTCTGAGATATTCTACGGAACGGGAGTTAAATCAACGAACCAATCAAAAACCTGCTATGACCCTGGAAGTGGCGGTATTGAAGTTTCATATTTCCCACCAGCATCAGGTAATAACTCTGTTGTTACAGGTGTTGGCCTTGTTAATCACAATGAAAACATGGATTCAATGTGGCTATATCGCGGAAACTATGTAAACAGATAATACAGTGTAATTCTTTTCTGATTGAATAAGATCTTTACGCCACGAGCAAATTAATCATCATAAAGCGTTCGTGGCTTATGCTAACACAATGTTTGAACTAAAATTAAAACAACTAAAATACACATCAATTCTAAATATTTTACGTTCGATAACTCTTCATCCAAAACAAAAACTTCCATTTTCACATTCTCTGCACTTTTGCCTGCCAATTTTAAAACTCGAATCACAATAAGGTTTGGAATAACGATGAACAACGCGAACTTTCTACGTGCAATGGCACTTGTTTCCGCGGTGGCAAGTTTACCAATAGCAGCACAACATAAGCCTCTACCACCTCCGCCTCCAGGCCAGCCACAACCAAACTCGGCGCTGGATGATGAACTCTCACAAATTATGCGTGCTCGCGGTATTACTGGCAGAGTTGCAGGTGCGCAACAACTGCCGAGGATCTCAGATCCCATTGCTCAGCTCGGCATGCAGTTATTTTTTAGCAAAGCCCTTGGGGGAGAAAAATCAGTCGCCTGTGCGAGCTGTCACGATCCAAGGCTCGGTGGTGCCGATGGCCTTTCGTTGCCAATAGGTACAAACGCAGTAGAAAGTGATGTGATAGGCCCTGGTCGCCAAGCAGTCGACGATAACATCAATATTCCACGTAACTCTCCCACCATTTTTAATACCGGATTTGCCAACAACGCTTTATTTTGGGACGGCCGTGTTCAACGTGTGACGATCACTGACGACCAAGGCAATGAAAGCAGTTTTATCAGTACGCCTGATTCAGGTTTTAACCAACCAGATGTAAACGCGGCAGATTCACTAGTTGCAACCCTGTCTCGCTTTCCTGTCACCTCTCGTGAAGAAATGCGTGGAGAGGCATTCGAAAGTGCCGAAACCAATGAACAAGTCCGCTCACATTTAGCCCAGCGCATTGGCGATTACGGTGATGAAGCCGGAGGCTTGGCCACCAATGATTGGCTTCAGGCCTTTAGAGAAGCATTCAACTCGCAAGCTGACGCGCAAACCTTAATTACCTTTGATAGTATTGCCTTTGCGCTCGGCCAGTATCAAGCGTCATTTGTGATGGTGGATACCAATTGGCATCGCTATGCCCGAGGTGACCGTGGCGCACTCAGCGACAAACAAAAACGTGGTGCTAAACTCTTTTTTACTCCTATAGCTGAAGGCGGTGCAGGATGTGTTGGGTGCCACAGCGGTGAACGTTTCACTAACGATGGTTTCTTTAACCTCGCCTTTCCACAGTATGGTATTGGTACACAAGATAATCAGGCCGATATCGGACGCGCTGCAATTGACCCTTCGACTCGCAACCAATTTGCGTTTAGAGTCCCAAGCTTAATAAATGTTGCCCTGACTGCGCCATATGGTCACGCAGGAGCCTACGAGTCGTTAGAACAAGTGGTCAATCATTACTCAAACCCTGAGCAAACCGTCGAGCAATTTTTTCAACGTGGTGGTGCTTGTGGATTAAAGCAGTTTTCCTTAACCGCTCAGTGTGACACACTAAACCTACAAGCGAGAGAAAATAGTGAAGCGGCGTTAACGTTACTGCGCCAATCACCCTTTGTTGCCGCCAATTTAGCGCCACAACAAAAGCAGGATCTCGTTGCGTTTTTACATGCCTTGACAGACAAGTGTGCAAAAGACCAACGGTGCGTAAGAAAGTGGATGCCAAACCGTCGCACACCAGACCCTGATAATTTACGCTTGCGTGCACAACGTTAACCGGTGGAATAACAACAACCATGAAAATGACCATTCGCGTCAAACTATTGCTGATAATTTTGATAGCCAACACCACATTGGTGCTGGCTATCTATGCCGCCAATAAATTAGCGTTTGAAAAAAGCTTTACGGCCTATCTTGAAAATACCTCTCGGGCGCAACTCAAAGAGGTGGTAACGCAAGTTGCCGAGACTTACGCACGCCATGGTTCATTGGACTGGGTGTATCGAGGCTCAGAGGATTGGGATAGCATAGTACGTAGCTTCTATGGTCTTTCTGAGGATGAGCGCCCACGAGATAGGCTACATTCTCGTCCACCACCAAGACATCGTGAAAGAGGCGAAGGAGGGCCACGAAGACGTGATGGCCCTCCACCGCGTTTGGACAATAAAAAACGCCTGCTGATCAAAGACACACAAGGCAATATTATTATGGGCACACCGAAAAGTAAGCAGACTTCGCTATGGTTCCCAGTCTATCAAAGCGACCACTTGGCGCAGCCTAAACGCGAACAGATTATCGCCTACTTAGGTGTCGAGCAAAGTGGCTTGGTACGCAATGACTTCGACCAACTGTTTGCAGAGCAACAACGTAAACAGTTCATCATCATTGCGCTCGTTGCCCTGTTGGTTACTTTAGTGATTGCCGTGCCTTTTAGTAAATATATGGTCAACCCAATCGTTTTGTTGCGCCGCAATGCAAAAACACTGACACAAGGAAATTACGATGCTCGCGTCGATATCGCGAGTAAAGACGAACTCGGTTTGCTTGCCAGAGATATGAACCGTTTGGCAGACACATTAGCGCAGAATCAAATAGCTAGGCAGCAATGGATAGCGGATATTTCGCACGAGCTACGCACGCCGATTGCCGTGATCCGCGCGGAACTTGAGGGCATGATTGATGGCATTATCGCAAGCAATCCCGAGCAACTGATGTCGCTTAACGAAGAGATCCAACGATTGACTCGGCTGGTGGACGATTTACATCAACTATCGCTGTCAGACCGCGGTGCACTTACTTACAACATGGATAAAGAAAACCTTTACGACCTGCTCTCACGCACATTCGCGAAAAGTAGTCACCAAATTGAAAAGCACCATCTTGCTTATTCCTTGCAATGCGATGAGCATATTACCTTAGAATGTGACGAGCAGCGCCTTGGGCAGCTATTCGACAACTTACTGCAAAACACCTTGCGATACACAGATTCCTCAGTTGAACAACCGGGAAATCTCGATGTAAAAGTCATACAACGACAAGATAAAACGATAATTTACTGGCAGGACAGCGCACCTTCTGTACCACAAGAACAGCTAAACAAACTATTTGATAGGCTCTATCGAGTAGAGGAAGCGCGGAGTAGAAAAACGGGTGGCTCTGGCCTTGGTTTAGCCATTTGCCAAAGTATTGTTGCTGCCCACAACGGAAAAATCACTGCGGACTTGAGCGAACTGGGTGGTCTCGCTATTATTATTGAACTGAAAAGATAATGAGTTTCCCCCGTGCCAAACAAACATATTTTAATCGTCGAAGATGAACCAAAACTTGCCGATATTTTAAGTAAGTATTTGGCTCAAGCCGAGTATACCAGCCATTGTGTTCACGATGGCGCTTTGGCTGAAGAGGCTTTTAAACAACAGCAACCTGCCCTTATCTTACTCGACCTCATGCTGCCTAATCTTGACGGTATCGAAATTTGCAAGCGGATCAGAGCTTATTCAAACGTGCCAATTGTCATGATCACTGCCAAAGTAGAAGAAATCGATCGTCTTCTTGGTCTTGAAGTGGGTGCTGATGATTACGTGTGCAAACCCTATAGTCCAAAAGAAGTCGTCGCAAGAGTGAAGGCGATTTTAAGACGCGTGACGCTAAACGAGCGCGGCACAGTGTCAGAAACAGAGAGCAAACTTAAACTAGACGAAGAGAGCTTGTTTGTCTCCTTCCTCGACGCGAGAGCGACGTTCACTTATGTCGAGTTTATGCTCTTAAAGGCAATGTACGGACACCCGTGCCGAATTTATAGCCGCGACTTATTGATGGATCACATCTACGATGACAGCCACATTGTTAGCGACAGAACCATAGATAGCCATATTAAAAATATTCGTAAAAAGCTGCAAAGCATCGCGCCTAAATACGACTTTATCCACTCTATTTACGGAGCGGGATATAAGTTTGAGGCGCAGGAACGTAATTCCTAGTCTCTAACCTAAGGCTTAATTCACCGCTACACCCCATTCCCTTTTATTGGTAAACTCCAAAAAATAACTAATAATTATAAAAAGGAATGGGCATGAAAAGGCTTGCTTTGGCAGTCATAATCACATTAACAGGCTGCAGTAATAGTAATGTTGTAGAGCGAATAAAATCTGAGTCTTCCGCGGTAAAACATAGCTCTGTAGAAGGGTATGAAGATAGATATTCCAACATCTATAATAAGTTTAAAGATTATCCCGTGACCTGCGAAGAAAACTGCTATCCAGTCACCCAACAAATTCAATGTCAGTCCGAGATGCAAGATTGCACGTACGTTGGCAACAACCCCACTCTCTCGCTCAATACCGGCTTTGCTATCCAATGGCTCGGACATGCGAGTTTTAAAGTCAACACCAAAGATGGGCAACAGTTTTTGTTTGACCCCGTCACGGCTCAATTTGACTGGCCTGTAAACTGGGCATTTCGCCTCTCAGAAGGGTTTAATCGCAAGCAACCTGCACAGCTCAGTCAAACAGAGTTACAACAAACCAATGCCGTAATGTACTCCCATATTCATTACGATCATTTTAACAAGAACGATATCGAAGCGATTGGTACTGGGCCTAATTATCTTACTCCACTAGGATTTGCTGAGCACTTTCCTGAAGACGGATACAAGGTTTCTGAAATGGAGTGGTATTCAAGCAAACAACTTGGTGAAGTAACCGCACACTTTGTGCCTGCAAATCACTTTAGCAGCCGTATTTGGGTGCCGTTTTTATACGAAGATCATGGTGCTGCACTATGGGGTGGCTGGATATTAGAACACCAAGGCAAGACTCTATTTTTTGCTGGAGATACTGGATATTCACCGCACTTCAAAGACATTCATGAAAAATACGGTGATATTGATGTGTGCCTACTTCCAATTGCCTCATACTACAGCGAAGAACATCCTGATTGGTATCGTAAAGTACACACCACACCAGAAGATGCACTGACTGCCGCAAAAGAGCTCGGTTGTAAGGTTATGGTGCCGTGGGGCTATGGCAATGCTAGTTGGAAAATGGGAGATAAAACTTCACATTCAGCGCTGTTCCGCTTACTGCATATGCAACAAGTGCTAAAAGCCCAAACGCCACTGTATATTTTAAATGAAGGCGAAAAAGTAACTTGGTGAGTTCATCACGGCTCACGTAAAAGAAACATTGAGAGATAGCTCGCCACCAATACCGCATTAAAGAGGAAGCCCCAAGTCCATTAAGGCTTCCTATATGTGTACTAAGATGGCGTACTAGAAATCAGCCTTTGATAACAAATATGACCAATCGCGCCCCAAAGTGCATTCGTAGTTTGCTCATTACTTGAATTTACCCCTAATGGCGAGACTACTTGCCATTCACCACGCTCAAAATCAGATTCCCAAAGGTTTCTATAGCCGCGATCATAATCAGTATGGCGAACCGGGTACTCATTAGGGTCACAATTACCAAGATCAATCACGCGAGAAGCTTTACCATCAGGGCCCGTCGTAATGTCATAATTAACAGCAGATCCCCTTCCTTGACGCCAATTTTTAACTAACCTAAGCCGAACTGTTGCCCCGGCTACAGGCGCTCCTGTCGAATCCTCTAACTCTGCTGACCAGGTAATTTTATTATAGGCTTGTACAGTAAGGTATGGATTGTCGTATGCGGAGCCGGGAATACGAATCACGTTATCTTCTCCTGAAACGGTACGCTTTCGGATAGAAGCCACTGATCCAGCCTGCAAATTATAGGTATTGCTTGGATTTGTTGCGACATTTGGGTTAGCCCTAACTCTAAAATTAACGACTTGATTTACCTGTAGTCCAGTTAAAGAAATATACTGGTTATTATCTAACAAAACCCACCCATTGTTGTATACCTCAAAAATATATTCATTACTTGCGGTACTTTGTAGTGACAGAAAAAGATCCTGCCCCCGTGCTGCAGAATACTGAAAATAATCGATGTCATTGACAGCATCCATATTAGCGACCAAGCTTGTTTGCAGATCTGGCAAAACAGTTGCCGATGCAACCGTATCATTGAACTCATATTCGTCTAGATTAGTCGCTACTGCTGCGCCAAAACTGAAAGGCGACCCATCGGATTCAACCACCTCCATATACCAGTAATAATGTCCGGGCTCGGTAAGCGCAACAACTACTTCATCTTGATTCCCTGCATTAGCAGAGCTGCCAATTGTGGTGTAAGTATCATCACTATTGTGACGCAAAATAGATAAATTGACATCGGTCAGTGCATTTTGATCAACCAACAAAGCGGTTGTTTTGCTACGTTCAGTAATTTCAAAGTGATAACAATTCGCATCACCTGATTGCGAGTTATTAATCGTATACAGATTTCCCGTAGATAAAGTTGGGCAAACAGGAGTAATATCTAGAGCTGATTCAGCACTATTAAATGATATGTGTGAAACCCCCTTGCTTGGCTTTTCGATTAAGTTTCGGTCTTTCATAGATTTGACTGCACCAAATTGACTCACTACTCCTGATGGGGTCAATTTATGTTCTAGTGCGTGGCTAGAGCAGGTTGTTGATACTGCTACTAATACAGCTGATAAGTGTGAAATTTTCATCTAACCCTCCTTTTAACGTATGAAATTTCACCACCAACACTAGTATTGATAACACTAACTATCAACATAATTAACAAAATAAAAACATCAATCATTAAAGGTTTTATTTTTCGTGATTTTCTAAAGATGAGAATTGTTTAGCAGAACCCATTAAACAGCGAGAACAATAACCTATAAACCCGTTTCAGCTTTCATACACTTATCTATGTTATAATTACAAAGTGTTAATTCAAGGAGGCACCATACCCGAGTGAGCAGAGCCAAACTAAGTCAAGACGAAAGCTTATCTTTTAAAATCAACTATCAACTCCTTCCCAAAGAGACAAACCAACTCGACCTGTATTTTTCAATCCCAACCGATATGGGGATTAATACCAACACATTGAACGAAGTAGACTACTTTAATGCCAATATAAAAAGTCACAGTGCATATTACTCGGAGCAGCTTCATCTCCCCTTGGTACGTAGCCGCTTTATCAGCCAAAGCAAAGGTCAAAGAACCGATTACCGCGTTAATCTAAACCTATTTTGCTACCAGATCCGCATTGCGCTAGATGCCGATGTAAAACAGACATTGAAGCTAAAAGAGGCTGATGAGTTTTATCCAACCGCACAATTATTAGTGGAAGAAACCGAACGCCTATTGAAAAAACTCAGGCGTTACACGCCACCGGATAATAAGCTTAAGCCTTACTATCAAAACGCAGATAACTACCTCAGTTGGCATACTGAGCAAGCGTTTTTAAAACTCATCGCTAGCGGGCCTAAGTCAAGCGACTTTAGTCATGAGCGAAGCTGTATTGTTAGTTTCTGTCAACGAGAGAGCCAATACCGCGAGGAGCAGAGCTACAACTCGCAAGTCACGTTGGATGACCCAAACCGTATTACCAATAAAATGAAATTGCTTGAAAGGCTCATTGAATATGGTGTTGTTTTTAACAAACAAACCATCGACTTAAGTACCAATTTAAAGCGTTTAGTTCGCGGAGTGGTTACTGGTATTATCATGGCCTTTGTGATGTTTATTGTGCTCAACGCCCGCTCTAACTTTCAAGAAGTCACTGTCGCCCTTATCGCTTTGCTTGGGGTAATTTATGGCCTTAGAGAAACATTCAAAGAAGACTTAACCCAGTGGGCATGGCGTCATATTCAACGCGGCCGGCCAAAGTGGCGCAACAAGTTTAAAAACTCAGTAACGGACGCCATCGTTTGTACACAAACGATATGGCTGGAACATATTCGCAAAAAAGACCTACCAGAAGACGTTGATAAGCTGCTAAAAAAACGTCGACAGCAAAATAAACAAGCTGCGCATCTACTGCATTTTTGCTGTAAAAACCAAGTACATATTGATGAGTTTTTACCCGGTTACGAAGAAGTACAGCAGCGTATCACCTTTAACATGAGTTCGTTTGTACGCTATCTAAAAAAAGGCGCAGGAAAGCTTTATAGCCTTGAAGGGAAAAAGGTCTCGAAAAAGTCAGTTGAACGTCGCTATCAAATCAACTTGGTAATGCGGTTTAAATCTTCTCAAGGAATACAGTTAGAAAGGTATAAACTCACCATGAACCGCTCTGAAATCGTCGCCATAGAGCTTATGGCAAGCGATTCCGTCTATATTGAAAACGACGCTTAAGCACTGACGCAGCTTCGTATAACCACCGACAAAACGGATTGGAAGCAGGTTTATCCTGCACTCCAATCTTAAATCCAGCCATGCGGCTACTCAAAGGATATTAATGTGCTTTCTTTGGTCCGTAACGAACCATGTCTCTGCCGTTTTCATACACGTCTTGAGATACCCAACGACCCAACAACAATTGGTGTTTATCATCCAAAATCGCAATAAATGGTCTGCCATCGCTGTTGTTCGTTGCCAGTGCCACACCAGCCACGTTTTGCAACCCTAAGCCATCGTTATCAATTAGCAACAAAAAAGCTTCCAGCTCGTCCAAAGTTTCAATGATATCTTTATCGTTGATCATCTCTTTACTCTCACTTACTCAGTATGCCGCGTAGAATACCAGTTCTGCTGAAATGATTGAACCCAACACCAAACGGCGTTAAACCAGTGTGACCAATACTGAAATCCAAAACAAAGCAAGAATAAGCGAGCAATAAATAGTCGGGTTAAACGTAGGGTCAACAGCAATGCGCGGCGCGCACATCACTGTTGACGGTGGTTACTGCTTGTAAAAATGTAAGGATCAGTCCGCCGTTGGTTTTACCTCTCTGGGCTGATCCTGCATTTTTTGAAACAGCCAACCAATTCCCACCAAACATAAGCCTAAACCGATAAAAGACAAGGCGCGCAGCAAGCCTTCGAGGTTTGCCATATCGACCACAAAAGCTTTTAAAATAACAATGGCTAGCCCTGCAAAACCGGCATTAATCAGCACTTTATGCTCTATCCGCTTGGCAACAAAAATTAATACGGTTGAAATCAATAGCCAAACAATCGAATAGGTATATAACTCGGATTGCTCCATCGGCATCGACAGCACAAGGAAACCCTCATGAAATAACGCCCGAATTTCACCATTGATAAACAAGACCCCTAGCAAGGCTATCAGCCCGTATACCAAACGCTTAAATTGCGGTGGTATTAACTTAAACTGGAGCATGAAAGCGAATACGCATGCTGGTACCAACCACTGCAAAAGTAACCAATTAAACACGCCGTCTCCAATATATTGCCTGTCAAAAAACGGATTATTGGCAAACGAAATATCGGCGTGGAGCAACGCGCTTCCAAGTAATAGCGAGCTAGCTGCAAGCGGATAAAGTCTGTTGCCCTTGTCGCTGAGCTGCCCTCGCCACAGATATACAGCGCCAAGCACCAGCCAATTCAAAGCAAGCAACACGGATTCTTGGAAACCGAGATTAGTAAAATCAGGGTAGTCACCAATCACGAGATAACTTGTTTCGGTCGTAACCAGAAGCGCCACAATATGCATTGCGACGCCCATAAACCAAGTGTTCAGGGCCTTTGAAGGGTTGTGTTTGGTAGCAAACCAAATGATGCCCAGCACCAGCGGATAGACCACAAGTGTCCAATGTATAGTTAAAATCGTTTCGTGCTTGTAATCTGCAAGCCAAGGCGCAAAAGTAAGACGGGTAACAACGGCAATAAGTGCAACCTTATACAACCAATCAGGTATACGCACTTTGTACTTCCAGCTCAAATAACTCATAGACGCCACTTGTGCCGCAATCGCTAACGTCAACGAGCTTGCCGAGAGTAACATCGTAAAACACAAACTCAGCATGGCGTTCGCCAAAATAAGGTAAGTGACCTGCTGAATATTAGTATCCGTTTTCATCGCACAATACGAAGCGAAGAGCCCGATGGCCAACATCTCAATCGCCCATACAGGATATAAAATTGCTTCTGCGACTCTAGGAGAAATAGCGTAACTTACACCGTAAAGCGCAAGCGGTGCCACGTTCAACAGCATCAAATAAGCGAGTCTTGATGGATATCGCTTAATCATCATCATGCTAAATAACATCGTGATGACAACTGCTACTTGGATAAACAGATACTTACCGGTGAAAGGAAAAAGTACGTCGTCGTAAGTGCCCACTTTGGGCATCAAGTAGAATGAGAGAAGTACAAACAATAGTAAATAAAATGGCCAACTATCCAATGCATTATGTCTATAAGCCGCACACAAAACCACGCTAGCAAATAAGACATTAGCCCAAATAAGCGTATCGATTTGGGTTTTTATTATTAGCGCACATGCGATAAGTAACAGTGGGAGTAAAATTCCCAACTGCTCTTTTCTTGGCATTAATAGATCTTTGACCGGCAACGGACTTATCATTGAATTCGTCAGTCGCCAACCCAGTACGTCTACCAACACATATAAGTACATAGAGATAAGCGCAAAAATCAGCAGCACCCAAAAGTCGCCGCTTCCACCAACCGCAACCGCGGTGCAAAACCATAAGAAATGCCCAGCAAAGCTTTGCCACCACAGCCATTTGCGCTTCACATAATCCGCAACCCAAATCGCAGAGAGTGAAACAAAGCTGATATACAGCAGTAACGCACCGATATTATTAGAACCGGTCGATACCAAAGCAGGCACGACATACGCACCAACGATGCCGATACCTGCGAGCACAGGGCCAAATCTCAGTGCCAAAGAAGTCGCAGCCAATGAAATAATGGCGAGTAAAACAAAGGCCATATTAGCCGGTATAAAATGATAGAAATCAAAAGCAACCAATGTCATGGCAAAGCAAGTGATCACGCCACCACTGGCAAGTGCTGCAGAAATGTATGGCGTATTAATTTTTAGCTTTTCTTTGTAGCGATTTACAACTTCAGCGGCAGTAACCAAGCTAACTCCAAAAAGGGCCCCCAGTATCACTCGCACACTAGGGGGAAGAAGTCCGGCTTCAATAGAATACTTCGCCAGAAAAACGCCGCCCAAGGCTAGCACTACGGCACCTATCCAAAAAAGTCCATTCCCTTTTAATAAAGAATCTAAAGTAAAGTCAAATTCAAAGGCTGGTTTATTCTTACTAGGCTTGGCTCTTGCGATAGTCACCATACTGTCGCTTTCAGGCTGCTGAGGTTGTGTAGGATTGGCTGTTGCAATGGAGCCACCCAATGCTGTTCGTGCAGTTAATGATGTGCTATCAGCTGTTTCGTCATTCCTTTGTCCACGCACAGAAAGCTTCTTCTCTGAACGTGCTTGATCTGAGAATTCACGACCTTCAAGTGTCGAGATCCGGCGACTTTGCTGCTCTATCGTATTTTGTAACTGATGTACTTTTTTGACAAGTTGCTTAAGCCTTTGTCTATCTTGTAGAGCAAAAACAGCGCCAATAAATACAAAAAGATAAAAAATAAAAGAGATAAACTCCGTTTCCATACGATTCCTTATTTGTTTGCTAGACCCTAGCTAACCTGTATTAGAAACAGTATGAGATCAACCACACCAATAAATCAATCTCTCATGATAGGTGCCATAACTTTAGCAAGCCACATTGAAGTATGATGACTTGAAATTTTCTAACATTGGCCAAAAATGCACATGGGCCCCGTTGTCATATTACCTTCTTGTAAATAAACTAAAAAATTATATTTTAGGGACGTTGTTCTAAGGATTTTTCTATGCGTTTTTTATCACTTTTATTCGTTATAGCGGTTTCTGGCTGTAGCTATACTCAGCCGAACTTAAAGCCAAAACAATGGCGTTATGCGACCGATCCGCATGGCAGCCAAGCAATTCTGAACGGCCCGCTTGTTAATGAAGAGCAAGTTGCTATTCAGTTTAAACGCGTGCCGCGAGTCGATAAACAAAACAACTCTTGGGTAGAGCTTATTTACGACTTGCCCACTAAACAGCTCCCCTCTCAATTCAACATTGCACTGACGTATAAAAGTGATAACGCTTTGATAGTTAAGTTATCGCAACAGGAGTATGGCGGCTCAGGTGATAAAAGCTATGCTCACTACCAAACTAAATTACCAGCATCAGATACTTGGCAAACAATCAACGTATCTCTGAATGATTTTGCCAGACCCAACTGGACACCTGCTTGGTCAAAAGACAAAGGGGTCATACTCAAGCATGTTTCCGCACTTTACTTTGTACCAGACTTGACAGACACAGAAGGTGGCGAAGCAAGCCTTGCAATAAAGAGTCTTCGAATTGAGTAATTTAGCCAATTAAATTGATGTGCATCTACATGTGGGGTATTCCACTTTACTAAACAATCGCTGCCAATTTAAGGTTAAAGCGAATAACGTAAACGCAATGATTTGAATATGATTTTTCAATAACGCAGAGTGTAGCCAGCTCATATAATTGTTAAATTATTAGCGCTGGCTAATCAGGGAGTAATTAAGCGTTAGATTACGCACCTAACGCAGTTAGCTTTTCTTTTAATTCTTCTTTATTGATTAGACCCATTTCGTGCTGCTTTTTGGTTTTACGAATTTCATCGAAATTGTCCAGTTTCAAACGTGCTTTAGCCAGCTTAGTATCAAACTCGTCTTGTGAGATAACATCAAGCTTTAGCGCTTTTTCTAGTTTCTCTTTTTCACCATCAAATTCTTTTTGGAAAACCGCTTTTTCCTGGATAACTATCTGATCTTTTAGTTGCTTCTCGATAGCGATAACTTCCGCTTCCAGATCGTCTTTACGCTTAATTAACGGATCGATACGCTCGATAGTGTCTTGCAATACAGCTTCAAGATTTGCACCATCGTTTTTGATTAGGTTTTCAATATATTTGCGGCCAATATCTTGGTATGCAATATTAAGTTGACCATCGATTGACGCGATATCTGATTTCAAACCTGCAAGCTTTGCATTGTCTTTCGTTGAAGACACAATATCACCGCTTAGTTTACTGGTAGATTCACCAATACTACTGCCAATAGATTGCGCTTGTGTTTTGAATTTATTTAATAGACTCATGGTTATTTTTCCTTAAATAGATTGAGATTTTCAATTTATGTAATATCTAATACGGCAGACAAACCGAAAAAATATATTTCAGATTAATTACGTAATAATTATCAAGCCCAGAGTATCTTGATTTAACTTTAAGACACTCGTTTCTTGCGCTTCGACATGATGCGTTTAGTGCCACTCCACGCCATCCAACAGCCGAATAACACAGCTCCCACGACCAAAGAGTAAATAGCAAAAGAGGCGACTTTAATAATAAAAATGACGAGCAAGGTGATAAATAGCACAACAAACAGCAAAAGTTTTGGTGATTTAGCTAGTTGCTTAGCAATAAAAGAAGGTAAAAACGCACTTAATATGCGCTCCAATCTTTGAGCATTCATAACACTATAATCCTTGTGTTTAAGTGAGATTATTTTGAGACGGGCAATAGATTATCAGCTTTATTTCTACCTGCCAAATTAATTATAGGTTAATTACCAAACTGAACAATCCCTTTTTCCAAACTAGTTACCAAATGAAACCAACCTGGAAAATAAAAATTAAAATTAAAATTTTACAACAACTTAAAGAAAGCCATCTATAAATTGTGGGGTTTAAATCCTTTTCATTTAATCAACAGCTAATAGAATTAAACCACCTTACCCATGATTCAGGTTCTGATAAAATAAATTTGAACGTTTGATTACTCTTTAATGTAATTTGGATCGCTTGAGTTGTAAGAGGAAGCAGTCCTGCGCCTTTGCCAAGGCACTGTTCAACCTTAATCACATCAGCGACATCAATTTGATATGGACCTAGCCCCAGCAAGGTATTGAAAGGAGTAAAATGCAGTGTATCTGCCGTCGCCCATAATCTTCCATCAGCACGAGCGACGCCACATTGAACAGTAGCCATTGAAGAAATCGTTGCCATATCCGTCATAAATAAGCCTCATATGAATTACCGATATCCATCACTATCTTAGTAAAGTGATGTCACGTCACCAGTGATAAATCTCATATTTTGACTATGACAATTATCACTGTTCTCACCATAGCGATTCTGTAATAATCAAAAATAAAAACTTTGCGCAGAAATGATGGACTCTCCTATCCGCCATACAACAGACTGGCGTTTTTCAACACTTGCTTCTTGGTTAGGTGTCACACTTGCATGTATGTATTACCGTAACTCTCAGCTCGCATTGGTCGGCCAGCTATTCATTAGCGGTGCCATTTTGACATTGCTGTTTTTTATCATTCACAACCCAAATAAGCGAGTCCATGCGGCAGCCTGTACCTACCTAGTATTGATAGCGCTACTTATGCAGGTATCAACAACTTCATTAGTTTTTATTCATTTGGTCATGTTTTCTGCAATTTTTAGTCCGCACTTTTCATTCCCTAAAGTTCTGTCTGCCGTGTTACTTGCTATGCTGGTATACGGATTTACACACTATACAAGGTGGGAGGGTAGCGTACCTTGGATCACCTTTGCTGTTTGGCTATTTTTTTGTGCAATGAACTGGTTTGTCAGCAGACGCATAGTTGAGAGCCTCAATATGCACTACCAATCTCGGCAAAATTACAAAGAGCTTAAAGCCGCGCAACACATGATGGGAGCCATGTCAGCAGCGCAAGAAAGACTCAATATTTCCCGAGAATTGCATGATTCACTAGGCCATAAACTCACAGCACTGAGTATTAATCTTGATTTCGCAAAAAGAACGGCAAGCGAAGATATGGAGCCAACCCTAGCGAGTTGCCATCAACTAAGCCAAACTTTGCTTGAGGAAGTAAGAAGTATCGTATCCACTCAGCGCCACAATAAAACACTCTTGAAACAAGCACTAGAAGCAATTTTCACGGCTACACCCAATTTGCGCTACACCTTAAAGCTAGACCGTGGATCAGAACAAATTTCGCAAGCGCATTCACTCTGCGTGATCCGTTTTTGTCAAGAAATGGTAAGCAATACGCTCAAACATACCAAAGCAAATCATATCAATTTTGAGGTCGTAATTGACACAGCAAACCATAATCTAAAAGCTAACGCCTTTCACAACCAAAGCGAGTCTAGCTTGCCAAAACAAGGCAATGGCTTATCTGGGCTACATGAGCGACTAGCACTACTTAACGGCTCATTCACACAAAAAATTGAAAATCAAAAGCTCATCAGCTCGATAACCATACCTGTACCCGAACTTAACCTTTTATCCGAGAATATTACATGATCAATTGCCTACTCGTGGAAGACCAAACCTTGGTGAGGTTAGGCCTAGCCAACTTGCTTAACCTTGACGAAAACATTTGTATAAAAGGGCAAGCTGAAGACGGTATACAGGCACTTGAGTTACTCGCTTCACAACAATTTGACATCATCTTACTGGATATGCGCATGCCTAATTTAGATGGACTAGGTGTACTTAATGCATTGCGCACTAACGCAATACCCACTCCAGTTTTGATTATCACTACCTTTGAAGATTGCGATGTATTGGTAAAGGCCATTAATCTTGGTGCACGGGGCTATGTACTTAAAAATATTGAACTAGAGGCATTAATCGACGCCATCCAACAAGTGATTGCAGGGAAAAAAGTGCTACAAAGCGCTTTGACGACTTACCTTCTAGATCAGCAATTAGCACCACAAGAAAAATTGACTGAAAAAGAACAAGCAGTGTTGCGCTGTTTATCTCTCGGCATGTCAAACAAAATCATCGCCAACACCTTACACAATTCCGAAGGCACCATTCGCAACCATGTCTCTCAAATACTCGCAAAACTTGAAGTTAAAGACAGAACCCAAGCGGTCATAAAGGCGATTAACCAGAGTTTGATTTAAATGAAGCTTAACCGTGACGATAGCTGGTTATTGAAAGTGAGCTCAATCCGATTAGCGCCAAAGCTGACGGCTAGGATGGCATTAACTATCCGAAGCTAAGGTTATTTATACAAAAAAGCATAAAATGTGATACGAACTAGGTCCGCATCACGAATCAATATTACATTTCCGTACAGGCAACTTTATCCGTAGGATAGCAAGTGCCGGTAACTAAACATTTTGGACCCATGCTGCACCACTCAGTTTGCTTCACGCCACCTGCTACTTGAGGAGTCGCTTGCGCATTGAGTTCGGTATTATTAGATAGAGATTTAAGTGGTTTTTTTTGTAATTTCAATTTCATTCTTTATTTTCCTTATTGATAATTTGTACCCTTTTTTAAAAGAGTACCCCAAAGTATCACCTTTAGAGATAAAGAACAATAATTCAGCAAATACTAAAATTGTAAATAATTCTTTCGCTCAGTTTTAACTAAGGGCTTAGCATGCAATCTTTACATATCGGATAATTTGTTGCGTGCAATGGACTGAGCTCAACCCAGTCCAATGCCTTTAAACTAGTATAGTGCTCGGTCTCTTTGCCCATACCCATAATAAGGAAAAGTATCCCAGCAAAATAGACCATTTTCTCCCACCGCACAGGTTGAATCTTCCATTAATTTCGTCACATTTTGAATCGAAGGAAGCGTTATCCCCTTTCCTTCATTACTCCCTAAGGGCCAGCAAGATAGACCGTTATCATCTACTGCACAAGCTTGGTAAGTGTATACTTTGAGTTGCGTCGGATTAACGAGTGGTTTGCTATATACATCATTAGCGCGATTCCAGCACACCGCTCTATCAAGTTCTAAAACACATGTTTCTATAGCACCAACTGAGACACTTTTTGTAGTTAATAAGTCACCAGGAACAAACAGTTCTTCATGAGTTCCCTCCTTGATACATTGCACAAAGCGAGAATTAATCTGCTGATAACCTCTAACCATGCAAATACGGTCCTCACTTAAATCCAGAGATAATATGTTATCAAAATACATACTAGGATAACTCCAATCAGCCCCAGAGTTGTCGCTGTCACACAAAAAGCCGCCTGTGTATAAAGCGCATACGCTAATACCTTCCCAACTAAGGTAAGATTTTCTTGCTGCGCTTCCATTACTAATAGAATCTAAATTTGTTGGACGCGCTTGCAGTCGAATTTTAGGGTCTTCTTGGCTCCATTCTTTTACCAACTCGAAACAATCCAACTTACCATTTTCAACGATACATAAGTTGTCATCTCTCAAAGAAATGTCATCAGGATAGTATTGTTTATCAAACAAAACCTGACCGTAAGAATTACTTGAACACTCTAAGCCACTTTCATCAGCATCATAATATAAACACCCATTGAGCCGTAGAACAGGTTTGAGTTGATGGATGAATAAGATATCCATGTTCGTAATGAGCTAATTTGCTCATCAAGTTGACTGTTTTTGTCCTAGCTATTGAATTTTCTTCATTCCTATACTGGAGAACATAATAATAACGACGAAAGGTTACTCAGCATGATTGCAGCAACTCAATCGCACAGAGTCAGTTCAACCAAAGGTATACCACCGCATACACTATCACTTCTGATTGCGACAGTATTATCAGGCCATAGCTATGCCGAAGCGGAGTCCACGCTAAGCACTCAGCAAAGCAAAAAAATTGAGCGGATCAGCGTTACCGCAACGCGGCAAACCGAAAACCTACAAGATGTCGCACTTGCGGTGACCGCGCTCTCCGCCTCAGAGCTTGAGAAGATGAACGTACAAGACCTCGGTGACTTGGCATCTCACGTTCCGAACCTTAACCTGCACTCAGGTGATGCTTCCAACGCCGTCATTTATATTCGCGGAATTGGCCAAATTGACTCTATCTCCTTTAATGACCCTGGCGTTGGTGTGTATCTCGACGACGTATATCTTGGGCGCGTTCAAGGTGCCTTTTTAGATGTTGTCGACCCGGAACAAATCGAAGTATTACGCGGTCCACAAGGCACCCTTTACGGTCGCAACACCATAGGTGGCGCGGTGCGTTTCAGTAGTGCCAAACCTTCGCAAGATAACGAAGGGTATGTCAGCGTGGCACTTGGAAATTATAATGCTCGGACGATAAAAGCTAGCGTCAACGGCGCATTGATTGAAGACACGCTCTCTGGACGTTTTGCGATTGCCAAAAGTAGTCGAGATGGTTTTAGTGAGAATCGCTATAACAATAGTGACGACCACGACAAAGACACCTTAGCGTGGCGCGGCAGTTTACTTTATCAACCAAGTGAGAATTTTTCGGCCTATTTAGTCGTCGACGGCTCGAACGCATCCCCCTCAAGCTCACGCACCCCACATAGAGAAACGCCTATCTATTCGGTGGTAAAAGAAGGCTACTACGCGCCCGAGGAAGACCCTTTTCTCGTTGACGTTAACTACAACGATTTAGAAGAACTCGATACCTCGGGAGCGAGCTTAACGCTTGAATATCTCACGGGCCACTCGGTATTTAAATCCATCACTGCTCGACGCGAAATGGAATACCGCACGCACTTAGACTTAGATGCCACCCCCGATGCATCATTTGGTATTTTTAATTTCGAAGATCAACAGCAGATAAGCCAAGAATTTCAATGGTTATACAAAGACGACCAGTTCTCCTTGGTATCTGGGCTCTATTACTTTAATGAGGACGATCTGAGTTTTGGCGGCTCCGTTGCTCCGGACTTTTTCGTTATGGTGGCACCAGATGTTTACCTGCCTTGGCCTGTGATTAACGCAGGAGAACGCGATCAAGAAAATACCAGCTCAGCCCTCTACGCTAACCTCTCTTGGTCTTTGACTGAAAAGCTCGACATCACGCTTGGCGCACGCTACACCATTGAGAAAAAAGAAGTCACGTCCAAAGGCGAGGAGTTTTTTGGCACCGGTGTAACAACGGCTGAGGAAATGGAAGCGGTATTCGGCACAGGCATTGGCTATAGCCCTACAGGCTACAGCGCATCCAAGGAGTGGAAAGAGTTTACCCCAAAAGTGGTGTTCGATTACACCATATCTGACGACAGCATGGTTTACCTGAGCGCCGGAAAAGGGTTTAAAAGTGGCGGTTTTAACGGCCGGATCACCTCATTTGCACAACCTTTTGAACCAGAAACCTTGTGGAGCTATGAAATTGGCTCTAAGTCCTTATTGAATAAGCAGAATATTCGCTTAAATACCGCGGCTTTTTTCAATGACTATAAGAACTTTCAGCTCAGCCGCTTTTCTATCGACCCCGACACCGGCGCGTTTTTATCACTGTTTGAAAATGCAGGTAAAGCCACCATTTATGGCGCAGAAATGGAGCTCGAAGCCGTGGCTTCCGATAACCTCACTGTGAACCTCAACTTGGGCTATTTAGGGGGCGGTTATGATGAGCTCATCGGCGACTTTGGGAAAGAAGTCAGCGATGAAAGGGAGCTGGTTAATTCACCCAAATGGAATGGCCGTGCAGGCTTTGAATACTTCTTTAGCGCTTTTACGCAAGGCGAATTTTCGCTACGTGGTAGTGCCGCCTATCGCAGTAAAACCTATCTCACCGTGAGCAGCTCTGAGGTACTCGCACAGTCAGGCTACACCCTCTTTGATATGTCACTACACTACCGCTCCGCGGACGATACTTGGGAAGCCAGTTTATACGGTAAAAACTTAGGCGATAAACGCTATCGTCAACACGGCTTCGATCTTAGCGCAGCACCTGGGGTTCAACTTGGTTATTACGGCGCGCCTAGAACGTACGGTATCAACCTTAAATATAAGTTTTAATTATGAAATTAGACAAACAAACACAAGCACTGTTAGACGACCTCGCGGCTCAAGCTGGCGACATTCATGACATAGAAATCTCCATTGAGACCTCTCGACAAGGCGCAAGAGCGATGTTTTTAGGACTCGCGGGAGAGATTGACGCACAAGTAAGTAGCCAAGACCTACACATTGAACACAATGGTATTCACGTGAGCGTTCGCTGTTACCGCCCAGCGCAGCCTTTGGCAAGCCCCAGTCCCGCGGTGGTGTTTGTCCACGGCGGCGGCTGGTCTTTAGGAGATGTCGACTGCTATGACGGACTGGTAAAAGACTTATGCCAGCAATCCGGTGTCGTTTTTTTCAGTGTCGAATACAGCCTCGCGCCTGAGCATAAATTTCCATGCGCCCTGCAGCAAGTGCTCGCCGTAGTAGATTGGCTGCAAGAAAACCACCAGCGGTTGGAGCTAGACCCCACTAAGATTTCACTGATGGGCGACAGTGCAGGTGGTAACTTAGCGCTTGTTGCAGCGCATAACTTACATCAACAACAGCCAAACACCCTAAGTAACTTATACCTAGTTTACCCTGTGGTTGACTCTTTTTCTCCCCATGAAACCTACCCGTCGCGCATGCAGTATGGCGATGGAAACTTGTTGCTAACCAGAGAGGCAATTAAAGACACCTGCAACTGGTATCTCGCACCCGAGCAAAGCGCGGCGGACGTCAATGTCTCGCCATTATTTATTGAAGACATGACGCACCTTCCTGCCACTAGTGTGCTGCTTGCCGGCTGCGACCCACTTTACGACGAAGGAATACTGCTCGCCAAAAAACTAAAGCAAGCGGGTGTGCTTAATACCCTAACCTGCTTTGAAAATACCATACATGCGTTTTTCTCCTTTGCCGTGCTCGACGTCTGCAAGCTCGCGCGCAGTAATATCGCCAATCAGTTAAAACATGACTTAACCTAGGATAAAAATATGAAAAACACAAAAACAGCGTTGCGTACTCACACTTATGGATTGCTCGTTTTTATCTCACTTGCAGCTAGTGGTGTAGCGCACGCTTCAGCGACACTTGAAGCCACCTATACCACAGGTATTAACAATGGCTGGCAGAAGGTTGAAAGGTGGCGAGATAGCTCAGGGCATATCGGCAATGAAAGCTTTCCTGCCGACGGCCGTGGCGATCAATCAGGTCAGCGTGCTACTTTCTTTGCATCTAGCCAACCAAGCTCTGCGCAGTTTCTGCTTTATCATGCGCCGGGTTGGGATAGTAACAGCCGCCAAACACCGGTGTTGCTGATCCACGGTGCCAATCAAGATGCTGATTTGGCTTGGGCAAATCCAAACGAGGCCGGTAGTTACGGCTGTGGTCGACAAAACTGCCCTTCGCAAGGCTTAATGCAAGCGCTTGCCAATGATGATTACAAGGTTTTTGCCTTAAATCTGGCGCATAAAAATGGCGATGGCTTTATCTGGGCGGAGCAGATAGCCAATGCCATCGCTCAGGTTAAAAATAAGACGGGGGCAACGCAAGTCGATTTAGTCACTTGGTCAAAAAGCGCGTTTAATGCCCGCATGTATATTTCTTCTTTGACCAATGCTTGGAGCACTAAATTCAACAGTGACGTACGCAAACTGGTGATGCTCGGTGCCCCCAACAACGGCATTGATTGGTCATTTCGTCACGGCGTTAATCATACCTATGGTGCTTATTCGCAATGTGGCGGCAGCATAAATGGGCCTACTGCGCATGATCAAATATTATGTTTTGGCCTGTGGTATTCGAGTTCCGAGTGGGTTTACGACTCGCCTTACTTTCCCGGCTCCGCGCAGATGTTAAAAGCACTAGATGATAAATATGCACTGCCCACCACAGAGCAAGATTGGTACACCACTTACTACGGTGGCTTAGGGTTTGTGAGCAAAGGCCGAGGTATCGCAACGTTTACAGTCAACTCACTGGTAGACCAAGTTCGTAACGCTGGCACCGACAGTAGCGTTCAAGTTTATAATCTTTGTGGCGATCAGGCCGATATGGCATTTATTCACAATGAACATACCGGCCCTTCCGATGGCGTTGTATTTATCAGTAGCTGCATCGACAGCACAGGAATAAGTAACTTGGCGGGCTCGGCGGTTGTGGCCACCAACCACCTAGAGCTTGGCTGGGAACCCAGTGCAATCAACCAAATCAAAAATTGGTTAAGTGCACCCTAGCAGCCCCCTCGGCGGATGGTGACAAAATACTGCACTAAAGTTGCAACGCAAAACTATTGCTATCTTGAGTTGATGTTGATTAACTGAATTGTTGAGAGTGACAGGATGAGCTTACGTATTTATGTCAAACACCGCCATTGCACCTTGCTACGTGCAATTGATGCAGCACACACTCACCGCAGCAAAACTGGAATTTGCTGCGGTCGCGCAGTATTTGGCTATCAATAAAGCTATTGACGCCCTAGATGCCATTGAGTTTATGCGCGTGATGGAACACTGTGCTGTCGAGCTCAATGACGAAAGCCTAAACCTCAACCGCAAAAAGCTTCTGCCTGGCACTAACGAATTTGTATTCAATAGTCTGCGCCATTGCCGCACCATTACTCAGCTCTTACAGGAGCTTGCCCGTGGCTATAACTTTATCCACGCGGGGACCTACAATTTCTGCGAGGTGTCACACTCTCAAGTGAGTTACATAATTGATGATGCAGCCTTTGACTACGCCACAGCCGCTGACGCACAATTTTCTCGCTGTATGTTAGATAGCATGCTGATATTGATCCATGGCCTCGTAAAATATGTGTGCGCCGAAACCACCCGAGTTCAACTGACACAAGTGCAGACCAAAAGTGACTCAAGCTCGCTGCTAAACTCGGTTATCACCCACATTCCCATTAAACCCTTAAGTAATCGCTACTTACTCACCTATCAATACCAAGAAACGAATCAATCATTGGATTTGGCGAAGCTAGAGCACCTAACACTCAGTACCATTTATCATTCGCTCGCAAACACACTCCATCACCAGCAATCGATCAACGACCACGCTAACTTGCTCGATAAAGTCTATAGTGAGCTTAACGCGGGAACACTGTGCCAAGAACAAATGGCTGACAAGCTCAATATCAGTCCCGCAACATTAAGACGAAGGCTCGCTGAGTATCAAACCAGTTTTAGGCAACTCAAAAATAACGTACAGAACAAGCAGGCCAAACTGCGACTAACTCAAGGCAGTAGTTTGTATGAAGTGGCGCACACACTGCAGTTTTCAGATGAGCGTAGCTTTATCCGTGCGTTTAAGTCGTGGAACGGCATAACGCCTATGCAATTTCTGCAGAGTTTGAGTTCAAAATCCTAACTATTAAATTTTGTTTAGAGCTGCTAATACAACTCATGTAAAAGTTGACGTTAAACAAAACAAAGCACAACAAAAGTGATATTGTGCAACAAGCAAACAGAGTAAAAATGTAATACGTGGAAGGGATATGGAAACACTTCAACTTGCAGGAACGCTACTCGGCGGTTTGGGAATATTTTTAGTTGCGATAAGCATGATGACAGACGGCCTAAAACTAGCGGCCGGCTCGTCGCTGCGCCGAGTGCTTGGAGTGTGGACCAAAACCCCTCAGCGCGGTATTGCTGCTGGTTTTTGCATGACAGCCTTAGTGCAGTCGTCCAGCGCGGTTACCGTGGCCTCTTTGGGCTTTGTAAATGCAGGCCTTATTACCATGCATCAGGCGCTTGGTATTGTCTATGGCGCTAATGTTGGCACCACCATCACTGGCTGGTTGGTAGCCGCGGTTGGATTTAAATTTAATATCCAAGCTATCGCACTCCCCTTGATAGGCATTGGTGCCTTAATGAAGTTGCTACTTCCTCGCTCGCGACTGGCATCGGCAGGCATGGCCTTGGTTGGTTTTGGGCTATTTTTTATCGGTATTGATATTCTCAAAGGCGCATTTGAGCATATTGTCGTTGCTTTTGATCTAAGCCAATTTAACGCAGAGGGAATAAGCGGCATGTTGACCTTTTTGCTGGTGGGCATGGTGATGACAACCCTTACTCAATCCTCCAGTGCTTCCATCACCTTGACCATTACCGCCGCTGCTAGTGGCATGATTGGGTTATATGCCGCAGGCGCGATGGTCATCGGTGCAAACGTCGGCACCACGTCAACATCTATGCTGGCATCCATTGGCGCAACAGCTAATGCCAAACGCGTCGCGGCGGCTCAGGTCATATTTAATGTGTTCACCGCGATGGTCGCTTTTGCGGTGTTACCTGTGTTGTTTTATCTCATCAACTATTTTACCGCGCTTTTCGGCGTCACCGCCGATCCCGCGTTGTCATTGGCACTTTTTCATACTTTGTTTAATATTTTGGGCGTGCTACTCATCTTTCCACTCAATGACAGGCTCGCGGGCTTTTTAATGAAACGCTTTTGCAGTGCCGAGGAGACGGCTTCGAGGCCACGCTTTTTAGATAATACCATCGCCCAAACGCCAGAGCTTGCAATCAATGCGTTATTGCTTGAGTCCAAACTCGTTGCAGATAAGGTGTTGGCCCAATTTGATAAATGCCTACTCCCGACCGATAAGCTCGCGGTTGAACAGGCACTTCATGCGATCCAGTCTCTGTGTCAGCAAATTAGCCTTTTTATTGTGTCGGTAGAGCAATCAGCATTATCATCACAGACCACCTCACTACTCGCTAAACTCATGCGTATTGAGCAGTATTTGTTTACTTGTAGCCACTGTGTAGAACAATTAACGGAACACGCTCCATATAAGCAACTCGCAGAGCATCATGACTTGCATGCACAATTGAATGAATACCAAGCCCAGCTTAGCCACTTCATGAAAACCAGCTTACATGGGCAAAGCGTAACACCTGCAGAGCTGTTGCAGGCGCAAGAGACATTGCAACGTTTACATGACGATGTGAAAGACGACTTAATTCTAGCAGGTACTCACGCATCACTGGCGATAGATAAGATGGTAAGCAATATCAATACTCTGGCGGAGATGTGGCAACTTTCACAGCAGTGGCATAAAGCGATGTTGCTGATCCACGCCATTGAAGCACAACTCTCTCCATCGCAAGCAGATTAAGTGTGAATCGATGTAAGCAGATCACGTTTTTTTAATCAGCACACATTCCTATTTTGACGACTTGATGATAAAACGTAATAAATAACTATAAAATAGGGACTAAGTTTTGAGAAAAAAAATTACAAATATTGCGACACTATGTATGCTCACCACCTTTGCTGGTAAATCGATAGCATTAGAAAAAGATCCATACTTATGGCTTGAAGAGATTGAAGGCAAACAAGCGCTAGAGTGGGTAACGGCACAAAACGATAGCTCACTAAAACAACTCAAAAGCCACAGCCAATATAATCATATCTTTCAAAATACATTAGATATTATCAATGATCGGTCTCGTATTCCGTACGCAACTGAACGTGCAGGTTATTACTATAATTTCTGGAGAGATGCGGAGCATGTAAGAGGCATATACCGCAGAACAACTCTTGAAGAGTATAAAAAAGCGGATCCTAAGTGGGAAACCATTCTCGACTTAGATGCGCTAGCAAAAGCTGAAGACGAAAACTGGGTTTATGGCGGAATGAACTGTCACTATCCAAAGTATGAACGCTGTTTGGTATACTTATCCCGCGGTGGTGCTGATGCAAAAGTCGTGAGAGAGTTCGACATTCCAAGCAAATCTTTTGTAAAAAATGGGTTTTATTTACCTGAAGCAAAAACCTCAGTATCTTGGTTCAACGAGAATTCAATATTTGTTGCAACAGATTTTGGAGAAGGCTCATTAACTGACTCAGGTTATGCTGGAACGGTTAAAGTGTGGCAACGCGGTACGCTGCTGGACGACGCTAAAACGGTCTATCAGGCAAATAAAAGTTCTATCAGTGCCGGAGGCTTTACGGTATACGATCAAGGCAACACAAATCACTTTCTATACGATTCTACAAGCTTTTATACTCGCGACGTCTATAAACTCGAAGGTGATAAGCAGATAAAAATTCCAGTGCCTAGCGATGCAAGCCTCCTCGGATTAAACAATGGCATGCTCTTTATCCAGCTAAAATCTGCTTGGAAGCACTTTTCACAAGCAGAAGTAATATATGCCAACATTAACGATTTGGGTTCTAAAAATATCCAGTTTACAAGCTTAATCAAGCCAACAGCAAATCGTTCAATAGAAAATTTGAGTTTTACCAAATCAGCCATACTAGTTACCGTGTTAGATGATGTAAAGAATAAGGTTTTCCGCTATATGCCTAAAGCTAATGGGCAGTGGAAAATAGACCCAGTGAACTTTCCTGATACCGGTTCATTATCCGTTTTTGATACTGATCCCAATAGAGACGACTTTTTTGTCACCTACACGGACTTTTTATCACCGACCAGTCTTTACTTAGTCGATGGTAAATCACTTGGAACAACCAGACTCAAAGGTAATAAATCACATTTCGACGCAGATAAGTTTGTTACCCAGCAAAAATTTGCGACATCAAAAGACGGTACAAAAGTGCCTTACTTTATTGTTCATAAGAAAGATATCAAGTTAGATGGTAGCAATCCTACTTTATTATATGCCTATGGTGGCTTTGAAGTTTCTATGCAGCCGTACTACTCGGCATCAACTGGTAAAAACTGGTTAGAACAAGGCGGTGTTTATGTGCTTGCGAATATTCGTGGCGGCGGTGAGTATGGACCAAGCTGGCACCAAGCAGCACTAAAAGAAAATCGCCACAAGGCGTATGAAGACTTTGAAGCCGTAGCAGAGCAGCTGATAGCAGATAAAGTAACCAAACCTCAACATTTAGGTATTAAAGGTGGTAGTAACGGCGGATTGCTAGTGGGCGCCGCTTTCACTCGCAGGCCTGAACTTTACAACGCCGTTATTTGCCAAGTGCCATTACTCGATATGAAGCGTTTTAATAAGCTACTTGCTGGCGCAAGTTGGATGGGCGAATATGGTAATCCAGATGTTCCTGAAGAGTGGGAATACATTAAAACGTACTCGCCTTACCATAACCTAAGTAAAGACAAACAATATCCGAAAGTATTTTTCACAACCTCAACCCGAGATGACCGCGTTCACCCAGGCCATGCACGTAAAATGGTTGCTAAAATGAAAGATATGGGATTTGAAGTTCTGTATTTTGAGAATACCGAAGGTGGCCATGCAGGCGCTGCAAATAATGAACAGCGAGCGATGGTAAATAGCCTTGAGTTTGTTTACCTCATGGACAGACTCAAATAGCTTTAAATTTTACTATCTAGTACGTTAAAAGCGCTCAAGCTCATATTGAGCGCTTTTCTCATTTCACCTACTCGGCAAAACTAAGCTCATGAGATTCAAGCGAGAATTGCTCACCGGTATCCAGCGAAATTTCAATATAAAATACATGGTTCTGTTTGTAAGTAGGTTCACTGTTCAGTGCAAACTGGATAAATTCGCTCGCATTTTTATCTTCCATATCTAAAAACTCGGATATTGAAAAGTAGTCATTTTCACCATTATCCAGCCTACGATAATCAACCTGATTAGAGTAATCGGAACCGATATACACGATGTCGAACACCTCATTTAAGCTTGAACCTGCAGGTAACTCGTCACTAAACGCAGCGCTAGAGGTAATATTTATATCCGTGATTTTTTCATTGGTATACGGGGGAACAGGTGAGCAGGCATAAGCGGTGCTAATTAAAGAAAACTTAAAACTCGGTGCACTTAACTGCGCTACAGACTGCGTGTCAGCTTTAAGCTGAAATACGAGCGTTTGATACGAAATAGGTTCAACGCCATCATATTCAGTGTTCACCCACTCATCTACCTGATCAGCGCTAAACTCACCGAGGTTAAAGCTGGTTATATCAAACCTTGAGTTACCAACACCACCACATTGACCATCATCAGGACCACTACCGTCGCTATTACACCCCACTAACCCTACTGCTAATGCTGCGCTTGCAAATATCAATTTTGCTTTCATTCTGGCTCCGTTTCCAGCAAGATAAAGTCTCTATTTTGAGTCCAAGACAGGATAAAAATAAAGTCGGTCAGCCACTTTATTTGTTATTAAATGTTCTCGTAACAACGATTCAGCCTGAAGAGTCGCTTTTCTTCAATATTTTAGTAGGCAGAAAATATAGTATAACCACCTGATAAAGCATCCAATGTAGGGATAACAGAATGCACAATAACGCGCGGTTTCATTATATTGATAATATGCGAGGCTTGGCACTATTGCTTGGTGTTGTTTTTCATGCGGCCTTAGCATACGGCCCTTATTTTCATAACCTTTGGATCAGTGTCGATCCAGACAAAAATGTCTTTTTTAACTACCTCGCCATGTGGACGCACCTATTCAGGATGCCACTATTTTTTATCATCGCCGGCTTTTGTGCCGCCCTGCTTATTCAAAAACGTGGTGGTAAAGCTTATATTCAAAACAGGTTAAAACGACTACTCATTCCCTTTATTATTTTCCTACCGCTCACCTTACTGGTGTTATTACATGCGATGCATTGGGGCAGCAGTGTTGCCAGCACCCCACCACCGTTATTTGGTGTTATGCAGCAGATAAAAGAGCCACAGGTGACAAGCATGCATTTATGGTTCTTATGGTATTTAAGCCAGTTCTGTGTGTTATTTTGGCTGTTACACAAGTTTCCAAAGTTTTATCAACACACTCTCGCTATCGTTGTTAAACCAGTCTTTTTATGCGTTATATTGCCGGTTATCATCACGGCATCTATGTCCAATTTGATGGTGCCATTTCCAGCTCCTGATAAACTGCAACCTCATTGGTGGGCTTACGGGTTTTATGGCTCTTTATTTTTGTTGGGAGCAGGACTATTTCATCATCATGAAGTGGTAACTCGCTACTCAAAACAATTCAATTGGTTATTAATTACTGCTTGCACTTCATTGGTTGCATACTTTTACTTTTTGCCGCCATCACCGTCGCTTGAAAAAGTCATCATCGCGGTCAAAACAGGCGACGCAACGCCTGAAAAAATCAATTTGATCAGCGTTGTAGTTCAAACCATCGCCATTCTCAGTTGGACTGCTGTCGCTTATTTAGCTGGGTTCAAATGGTTAAATCAATTTAACAAACAAAGTCGCTATATTTCAGACGCATCCTATTGGATTTATCTCATCCATATTCCGCTCCTTGTGTATATTCAACTTCCTCTTACGAACCTTGAAGTACCTGTCTTCATCAAGTTTATTATTGCTCTATCTCTGACGGTGACGATAGGCATTATTAGCTACCATTATATGGTTAGAAATACGGTGATTGGTATCTTATTAAACGGCCGAAAAGCCAAGCAAAAAAATGTAAAAGCAGGCATGTTGACGGAGTGAACTTTAGTAGAGGAAGTCGGCGTGCGAAAGTTACTTTCGCAAAAGCCAGAGCAAACCTCTGGCTTTTAAACAGCCTAACCGTAGCTGCGTGCAGCTTGATATGCGGCGCGAGCTTGCACTTTTTCAAGATAAGCCTTGATATTGACATGCGCTGTGAGCAAACCGACTTTATCTGCGATTTCTAGCATCACCGTCATCATAATATCGGCGGCGGTAAAGTCGTTGCCTGCGAAATAGCTTTGCTTGGCGAGTGTGGTATCTATATAAGAAAAGTCGACATTGACTTCTTTAGCAATGTAACCATCCATTGGTTTATCGCCTGTACGCTGCTCCATCTTCATCATCAAAGATGCGATCACCGGCAGTGCCAATGATCCCTCAGCAAAGTGCAACCATTCTTGATATCGATAGTACTCAGGAGTCCCCGCACTTGGTCGCAAACTACTGTCTTCTGCCTTATCTAGCAGATACTCCATGATGGCTCCAGACTCACATAAGACTAGGCTGTCATCGACCAACACGGGGGCTTTTCCAAGCGGATGCACCTGTTTTAGGCTTTCGGGTGCAAGACGCGTTTCAGAGTTTCGCTCGTGCTCCACAAGGTCATAAGGCATGTCGAGTTCATGTAAAAGCCAAAGTACTCTTGTCGAGCGTGATTCGTTTAAGTGGTGAACAGTTAACATCTAATTTTTCCTGATAAATCTAATTATACGAGTTCGTCTGGACCTAAGCGCACGACAAGTTTGCCGAAGTTTTTACCTTCCAATAAGCCAATAAATGCCTCCACTGTGTTATCCATCCCCTCGACTAAGTGCTCTTTGTACTTAATCTTGCCCGCGTTTAACCATGGCAGCATCGCTTCACTGAACTCGTTGTATCTATGTCCATAGTCGTCGAATACAATAAAGCCTTGCATTTTCACTCGCTTAATCAGCAGTGTCGCCATCAGCATCGACATACGATCAGGCCCCGATGGCAACTCAGTGGCATTATATTGAGAGATCAACCCACAAAGTGGAACCCGAGCACTTGAGTTAAGCAATGGCATAACTGCATCGAACACCTTGCCACCCACATTTTCAAAATAGACGTCAATTCCCGATGGGCATGCCTGCGCTAACTGCTCAGCGAGGTCATCCTTGCGGTGATCAAGACAGGCATCAAAACCAAGTGTCTCGGTAGCGTAACTGCATTTTTCGGCGCCACCAGCAATGCCTATTACTCTACAGCCTTGCAGTTTTGCTATTTGTCCAACAAGGCTGCCTACAGCACCGGTTGCTGCGGCAACGACTACCGTTTCTCCAGCTTTTGGCTGGCCGATATCCATCAGTCCCATGTAAGCGGTAAGGCCTGGCATCCCTAACACGCCCAAGCTATATGATGGGTTAGGTAGATTGTTGTCTAACTTAAGTAAGCCAGTGCCATCCGAGACGCTATAGTCTTGCCAGCCACTCATCGCGAGTACCCAGTCACCTTTGGTAAATTTAGGGTTATTTGACGCTTCAACTCGGCATACTGTGCCACCCACCATCGCTTCACCAATAGCAACCGGCTCAGCATAAGATTTTGCATCGCTCATACGGCCACGCATGTATGGATCTAACGACAAAAAGACGGTACGAAGGAGCACCTCGCCCTCTTTTGGCGTTGGGATCTGTGCTTCTTCATAATTGAAATTTTCTTGCGTTGGTGCACCATGTGGGCGTGACGCCAAGGTAATGCGACGATTCGTTTGTGCGTTTTGAGCTTGGTTTATTGCGTTACTCATGATTTATTCCTTTTAATAAGCAGGTTACAGCTGGTTTAGGTACGTCAGCATTTTCTCAGCGACAAGTTCAGAGCTTGCTGGATTCTGCCCTGTAAAAATTAAGCCATCTCTAACAGCAAACACATTCCAATCATCGACTTTCTGGAAATCAGCACCTCGTTTAACCAGCTCATCTTCTAATAAAAATGGCACAACATCAGTCAGCCCAACTGCCGCCTCTTCACTATTCGTAAAACCAGACACCACTTTACCTTTTACCAGATACTCACCCGACGTGGTTTTTACATCCATTAGCACCGCCGGAGCGTGGCACACCGCACCAACTGGTTTATCTGCAGCTAAAAAGGCGCTTATCAATTGGATTGAATTGGTATCTGTTGCTAAATCCCATAGAGGTCCGTGACCGCCAGGATAGAACACAGCGTCAAAATCTGCCGCGCTCACCTTAGCTAGTGGCACCGTATTTGCCACCCTCTCCTGCGTTTTTTGATCATCAAAATAGCGTTTAGTACTGTCGGTTTGGAAATCAGGCTGTTCACTTTTTGGGTCAATTGGCGGCTGACCACCTTTTGGTGAAGCAAGCGTTACTTCTACCCCTGCATCCACAAAGGCATAGTAAGGTGCGGCAAACTCTTCAATCCAAAACCCTGTTTTCTCACCTGTATTGCCTAGTTCTGCATGTGACGTTAGCACCATTAAAATTTTCTTTGCTGTCATCAAAGTTACCTCTCATTCTTTCTTAAAACTTCAGGCTATTTAACCTGCGGATAAATATAAAAGTATGAACTTAAGACAAGTTAAACAATGCAGACAAAAGCTAACTCTTTGTTCAAACAATTGATACAATCAATTCATCTCAGCCTGTGGAGTAATGCGTGGATATTTCGTTTGAGCAACTTAAAAGCATGGTCGTTTTTGCCCAAGTTATTGAGCAAGGCACCTTAAGCGGCGCCGCTAAGCATTTAAACTTGTCTCGTGCAGTGGTGAGTTATCATGTCAAAAAACTGGAGTCACAGTTAGGCATAAAATTGCTCAATCGCTCGACCCGCACCATTTCACTTACAGAGGCAGGCCGCGAATATTATCAGCGCTGCCGTGTGATTGCAGAGCAAGCCTTTGCTGCAAACCAGCAAATTGAGAATTTAAAGAAAGAACCAATCGGTCTAATAAAGCTTACCTGCCCTGTGAATGTTGGCCTGCAAACCATAGTGCCTGCACTCAATGAATTTAGAGCTATGTATCCAAAAATTCAGCTCGATATCATGCTTACAGATGAAGTCGTCAATATCATCAAAGAAGGGATTGATCTGGCCATTCGAGGCGCCCCACTTCCCGATTCAGGTTTGCAAGCCAGTAAACTTTCAGTGCTAAAAACCTGTCTGTGCGCATCGCCCGACTATTTGCAAAAGTACGGCGTCCCCAAACACCCTACCGATCTCTACCAGCATCAATGGGTGATTTACAAGCTGACATCGGGGGCACTCACATTGAGTAAAGGGGCTAGAGCTTATAGCATCACGATGAAAGGCGATATAAGCACCAACAATGCCGCCGCTCGCACCGCTTTTGTTGAGGGAGGTCACGGTCTTGGACGAATTCCAACTTACGATGCATTACCAAAAATACAGGCCGGTACTTTAGTGCCTGTATTAGAAGATTACACGCTGCCAGACATACATGTTTATGGCGTTTTCCCAAAAGGCAATGCCAACTCTAAAAAAGTGCGACTACTGCTCGATTTTCTAAAAGGGTATTTTCAGCGCCAATTGGTTGAAGCGTAAGCCTCAACCAATTGTGTATTTAACCTAGTAACTTTCAGCTGGTGGATGAGATACTAATGTTGAGTGACCACAAAAGGATTAATAGGAATATGCGAGGAGGCTTCCATGAAATATTTAGCACTTATAGCAACGATCGGCATAAATAATTTAGCGGCTGCACAAGGCGAAGTAGCAGCAGAGTGGCAACTGGGACAATACGCTGTATCCATTGGTGAAAAATGTATTATTACCGTTTCAACCCCCGCTTCAAAATAGATAATAGCAAACGGTTTTAATAACGATAAAGCCTGTAAAGTCGCCTATCTAGCCCAAACCAACATTCCCAACGCTTACGTGATAGGTGGTGGACATATTCTTATCGTCGAACAGCAAACTATCCAACAAAAGAGCTGCTGGCGTGTATCAAAAGCACTTTATTTACCAACCGATGGTCAAGCCGCATTGAGCACCACTCAAATAGAAAGCGGCAACTGCGACGGCCATATAGAGCCAAACGGAGCGATGTATTTAATTTCAGCTCTGCAAAACCCAATTTAAAAGACCTGCAGCGTTTAAGGTTTAGTAGACGCTTTAAGCGTCGCTCTAACCGACGAGACAAGCCGACGACTGACGGGAACACTTGCTCCATTGGTTAATTTCAAGTTGCTTTGATTATTATCACTTTCTAATGACACCACTTCATTTAGATTAGTTAAATAAGAACGATGTGTTTTTACAAAAATAGAGGGCAAAGTAAGTTCGAGTTGTTTTAGTGAGCCTGTAAACAGCTTCTGCGTGGTATCTTTCATGTGCAGCTCAACGTAGTCCCCTGCGGCTTTACAAAACGCAATATCCGTGAGCACAACATAGTCAGTTTTGCCTGCAATACTGACTTCCAGCTTAGAAGGAGACTGAAGTTGTTTGTTCTGCGCGAGTTTGAACTCAAGCTTGGCAATATGAGCTTGATCACTACTCAACTGTACTTGCTGAGCACGATACTCTTTAGCTTGACGAATGAAAAGGTAGACTAGCAAGACGGCAATGATCACAAAGTGAGTAATTTCGTGGAAGCTTGATGCAACAAATAGCACGGTTGCAGCCACCAATAACTGCACCACAAACCAAACCGCTAAATTATTGTTTTTGGCGCGTCGCCAACAATAGCCTAGCTGAACTAAGCTAACGAGTAATGGCACAAAGACTCCGGCAGTGGTTTTAGCATCAAAGCCTGGTGCAAAAATAATAACAATAAGCGTGACAATAGTACCAATATAAATCCAGTGAAGCGCGTGCTTTTTTGCAACTTTTAAGGAGCTATATACAAGCAACAAAGTGCCAAATAAAAACGACAACGCCGTCACAGTCAACAGTCGAATATCATGCCACACATAGCCATAGTCAACTAATCCTCGCGATATTTCAGCACTGAGCTGCATTGTCGCAAGCAGGCACAGTGCGGAAAATATCCGAACGCTTGTATTGCCATAACGACCAAAGCTCAGACTTATAAAGTACAATGCGCCCAACAAAAAGGCACCAACCAGAATCAGGCCCAAACCACTAAATGATTGAATATACTGCTTAGGATCGCCAAATTGCCCTAGCCCAATAAAATGAATTGGGTATCCTAATGAAATAAGGCTATGCTGTGCAGACAGACCAAACACCAGTTGATTGCTTTTCTTTATAAGTGAGTCTGGCAAATAAAATACGCTGTCCATTTTGCCTATTTGCTCAGTTTTATCTACGGCAGGAAAACCGCTGCTCCCCACCTTACTACCATTTAAAAAGACTTCGCTTGATGTTTTAGCAAATAAATACAACCCTACGGGCCTTGGTATTGAGGCTAATTTCGCTCGCTCAAATTCGATTAACACCCAAACAGCCTGATTTTGCGGGTCAATCTCAGATAACTTAGCTCGGTGACATTGCGGCTCAGTAAACTGTGGAATTTCTTTTGCCGAGACTGACCATGGGCAAACCGTCACGGCTTGCTCATAAGAAAATGGCAACAAAGGTTGACTGGTATAAGCCTTACCTAGAGCGCCCGAGCAACACACAGCCATCACTAAATAAAGTACAAGATTAATATTCACACTCTACCGCTTTTCCTTTTACCGTTCGTCGGCTTTTTACTACCGCTGAGCCTACAAGCCAATAAATATCGGCCTCTCATAGAAGTTCACTACCCCATAAAGTTGCCATGGTATTCAATAAAAACAAACTATTAAGGAGTAATACTATGCGATCAACACACACATTAATAGCCGCGTTAAGCTTATTCACTTGCTTATGCGTAAGCGCAGAGAAAGGTAGCGATAAGCAAGTGCTGTACAGCAATGAGCAACAAATCGAGTTTCAAGCCAACAGCGGAGAAACAACGGATGCCATAGCTGGGCACCTCTGGGTGCCTGAAAACAGGAATAACCCCAACAGCAACAAAATTAGAATCAACTATGTGCGCTTTCCTGCAACCGGCAGCAATAAAGGTTCACCTATCGTGTATCTATCTGGTGGCCCCGGTGGTTCAGGGACCGCGACTGCCAAGTGGCGAAGATTTCCGTTATTTCAAGCACTAAGAGAGTTTGGTGATGTTATTGCGCTAGACCAAAGAGGCACGGGGCAGTCAGAGTAAACTGCTCCTTGCGTGTCTAGTGAACACATTGCGCTTAACTCTGTTACCACTGAAGCGCAAATTGCAGACCGTTACCGCAAAGCTGCATTAGAATGCTTTACTCAATGGAAGTCTCAACATATTGATATATATGGTTATAATACCGCTCAGAACGCGCTAGACATAAACGACTTACGAAAACACCTAAAAGCTGACAAAGTATCACTTTGGGGGATCTCTTACGGCAGCCATCTGGCACTCAGTGCCATAAAAGCGATGCCAGCGCATCTTGACAAAGTAATTATCGCCAGTGCTGAAGGGCTCAATCAGACCGTTAAACTACCTCACCAAACCGATCAATACTTTGAAAAAGTTCAAGGAATTATCAATCAGCAAGCACTTAAACAACAAGTTTCGGATCTACCCGCTTTGATGCGCCGAGTGCACAGTAAACTTGAGCAACAGCCTATTGCACTTCAAATTACACAAAAAGACGGCTCAAAAACACCCATGTTATTTCAAAAGCATCATATTCAGTCGTTAGCTAGCATGATGATTGCCGATCCTAACCAATATCTTGCCATGCTAATTCACGTTTATTTAGGTTTAGATAACGGTAATACCGAGCTGTTAAAGCATATTTTACAGCGTGGAATGTTTACCGATGAGCCCATTACATTCAAATTGATGCCGCTGGCGATGGATGTGGCTTCAGGGATCACCGCTAAACGCCTTGCAAAAGTGACAACCCAATCGCCAACAGCCTTGCTTGGCGACAAGCTTAACTTTCCAATGCCAACACTTCACTTGATAGATAAAAAACTAGATTTAGGTGATGATTTTAGAACCGCTCCCCTATCCAGCATCCCAACTTTATTGTTTACAGGGAGTCTAGACGGTAGAACGTATCCAGAAGAACAACTTGAAGCTGTGAGAGGATTTACAAATTTGACCCAGATTATGGTCAACAATGCGGGCCACAACCTTTATACAAGCTCACCCTTGGTGCTCGCCAGAATGCAAACATTCTTAAGCGGAAAACCCGTCAGTGCAGAAGCAATCCAACTACCGCTACCAAAACTTGCGCTGTCAGCACCGTAATTCGAAAAAACGACTCTAAGTGAATTGAAAAAGCAATTCACTTAGAGCGGGCTATCATCAACAAAGTTGTTGATAGCCCATAAGCTTGAGTATAATCAGGCTTTTGGCCTCTTACATCCATAGCATTATGAAAAAGCTCTCAAAAGTACAAGAAAAACAACAAGCCTTGGTACTGACCATTGCAGACAAACTCGAGGAACAAGCTCGTGCAGAAATTCCCGGCATGGTGCAATGTTGGTTTGATGTGGAATATCACTTGTTCCCCGGCTCATTAATACTCTTTTTCCAATTTGAGAATGAACAAGCATTGGAAGCCGCAAAGCCAGACCTTCTTAAATGGCAAAAGCGTTTAAGCGCCGCCATGCTGAAAAAAGGGGTGATTTTAAAGGATATGCGTAAACATTTAACCTTTACTTTGCTTGGTCCCGAGGATTAAAACTGCCGATAAAATCTAGCCGGACAACTGAACGCTATTCGGCGAGTCGATATTAACAGCTCTCATTCGCCATAGTGTTGACGCCACAATTGATTGCTAAAACGATGATTGGGAATGAGTTCTTGCTTTAAAGCAAAAAATGCTTTTGCATTTGGATTGGATTTTTTCAGCTTATTGACTGCAATCCTCCAGCTCCAAAGGTTCTTATCGATTGCAAATTCCATATTGCGTTATTTTCAAGTAAGCTGCTAAAGCTCCTTATAAATCTCAAAAAAGAGGAAAGTACGTTGGATAAGAGAATTGAACCTGAGCTTCCCAGTATTACGCCAGATTTAGATCAGGTTGAAGCCTATAAAAACTCCACCACCCAAGCGAGCCATAAAACCTCAGCACCAAAAGAAAGTACCAAACAAACAAGCCAACCCGCCAAAGGTATGGGGATGATGAATTGGTTGGGTGCAATCTCGATTATTGCGTTGGCTGCTGCGGCGTTTGCGCTCTACCAACAAAACTTAACAACCCAGGCACAATTACTCGAGTCAACAAAGCGCATTGCCGAGCTTGAACATACCCTCACCGCCACAGATGAAGAGATGGACTTGTCCGCGGGTGCAATGCAAGCAAAATTGAACACACTAACCGAGCGCACAGACGAGCTTTGGTCACAGATGGATAAACTATGGGCGTCAGCGTGGCGAAGAAACCAATCAGACATCAAAAAGCTCGAAGAGCAAGCAAGTAATAACGCTAAAAACCAGACCAGTACGACTACCAAAGTAGAAACACTATCGCAGAGTCAAACAGAGCTTGCTTTAAAACTATCGCTATTAGAAGAACAACAGCAAGCCGCTAGTGTGCTAAAAAATCAAATTGCAGCCATTAATGGCGATGTTGATCAGTTAAAGTCTCAAGCGCAAAGCAGAGACTCTAAACAGATAGAGATCGGCGCAAGCCTTACCCAAATAGAGATGACACAAACCGCACTGGCAGAAAAATTAGAGCGTTTGGAGCGTAAATTGGCAGCAGCCCCCACAACTCAAACGCAACCAAAAGCGAATTAATCCGTCATTATCAATGGTACATTAGCAATATGAGTTGGTAGCGAACTCGCGCAACCAACTCAGCTTTTATTCTCTTCGGCATTCACAAAGTCCCTCGCCAGTTCACAAAATATAACGTAAAATATCCTATTACATTCCTGTATTTATTCGCGCGTAAGCTTTACGCTTAAATCAATACACATTATCTACTCAGGCATACTGTTTTGCCGATTGAGTATTTCTTGCTTGAAGGCAACTATGAAAAAGACATTTGAACTAATTCACCCTAAAATCAAACTTGAAAGACGCGTTGACGCGGTTAAGCATGAACTTAAAAAATACCTAAAGCGCGAGCGCAACAAAACTTTGCCAGCGGGCGCTGATTATTGGGATTTTGATTGTAAGTTTGGTAACACAGAAGCAGAAGCCGAGCCGGTGCACCTATCACAACTAAACAAGTTGATTGATAAAACGCAAACTGAAAACCTCACTTCCTTTTATGTTGAGATTTTAGCAAAGCCAGGCTATAGAAAATCAAACGATTTATCTGACGATGAGTTAGAAGACTACTAAGCCCAACTTCTGTAGGTCGAGCTTTAGCTCGACAACATCACCTGCTCTCCCCCAACAATACCAACTGGCACAAAATCACGCGCATGATACAATCGCTCGTCGAATTTTTGGTGGCGCTACTGCCGGTATAGTGAGAATTAAAAAGTATGAGCGAGTCATTTGTAGCAATCGGATTAGTAAACCCTAAATCACCAACCAATGTGGGTGGCGTATTACGGGCCGCAGGTTGTTATGATGCGCAAGCCATCTACTTTAGCGGCAATCGTTACGCAAGGGCTGCAAAATATCATACGGATACAAAAAACGTTGCCGATAACATTCCCATCAAACAAGTTGATGATTTCATCAGTTTAAAAGTAGCAGGCCGTGCACTTGTCTGCGTTGAGCTGGTAGAGGGCGCAACCCCACTGCCACAGTTTGCTCACCCCGACAACGCGTTATACATTTTTGGTCCTGAAGATGGCAGCCTGCCACAAGAAATCGTGGATGCCGCTGATGCCGTGGTGTATGTACCAACCACAGGCTGCATGAACTTAGCCGCGACAGTCAACGTGTTGTTATACGACCGTATGGCAAAACGCTCAACGGGATTTGATGCTAGTCAGATACTCACCAGCCGCGATATCAATAACCGCCTAACAGTTGGATAAGTTTTTGCTGTAAGCATCTTTTTATTTTTGACTAACCCGCTCTTTGTCCGGGTAGTGATTTGCATTTTTTAGGCTTTGTAAGTCATCAAAACGTACTCCGTGCTGAGCCATAACTGGGCGTACTTTTTTACTTATCAATTGCCGAATATAAAACGGTTGATTAGGTACAAAGTGATGGATCGTGTGCGTACGGCCAAAATCAAAACAAAATAACTGAAACGGTAAAAACCAGCGACTGGTGATCACATGGGTCTGCTCTAACACATTACTCACGCCGCCATAATAATGCATTGAAGATGTGACGAGGTTTAAAGATGCTGAGCGGATCATATTAGGCACAATCAGCACCACCATTAAGAACTCAGCAACCGCTAGTAACTCTGCTCCCCACCTAGGTAATTCAAACGGTTGTATAAATTGCAGCACGTAATAAGCAATCACACCATATAAAGTCGCAAAATAAGCCGTGGCAAGCGGAAAACCAGCATTAAAGACCTGCAAAAACTTAAAACCCTTGATTTCTCGACTAAACCGCTTGGCATTCAATAATAAACCTAGCAATCCATCTGTAACCACCACAGCTCGCAACCAAGGAGATTGGATACCATTACCCACCAAGCGCTCTTCTAAGTCTTGTTCAGTACCAGACATTTTATGGTGATGTAAATGAATTTGCCTGCGATACCAAGGATTCACCGTATTTGGCCGCATAAGCCACACCGTCAACATCATAAAATGATATACAAATGGGCGGTCACTAAAATACAGCTTGTGGATCAAGTCGTGCTCAAGTTCATGAGAAATAGAGGTAATAAGAGCCGCCAAGATAATACACAGCCATGCAGGAATAACGGCAAAATAGTAAAGCGAGGCAACACCAATTAGCGCACTTAACGACAACAGCAAAATCACCATAGCAATACCGTTTTGCTGATTTAAAATAGGATAACGCGTTCGAAGTGACTGCTCTTCAGCTTGGATAGCAGTCACTATCGCTTTGATATTCTGCCTCGCCGTTAATGTTGGCATTGGTCCCTTTACTCACCTTTTGATATCAAGATCATAACGAAAACTCCTACTACCGAAGCAGCGGCTTTATGCCGCGACAACTTTAAAACAGCAACGCAACACCTAAACTCCGCGCTTCTATTGACTATCGTCCATCTCACATTGTCGTAGCAGCGGCTTTACGCCGCGACAACTTTAAAACAGCAACGCGACACTTAAACTCCAGGCTTCTATTGACTATCGTCCATCTCACATTGTCGTAGCAGCGACTTTAAGCCGAGACAACTTTAAAACAGCAACGCAACGAAACACCCAAACTCCGCGCTTCTATTGACTATCGTCCATCTCATATTGTCGTAGCAGCGGCTTTACGCCGCGACGGTTTTTCAAACATCGATACAAAGCAATACCTAAACTCTACACTTCTATTGATTATCGTCCATCTCGTATTGCTTCAAAATGGCCAACATGCTCTCTGGAATTGGCGATTTATTCCCTGTTTTCATATTAAACATCACCACATTCGCATACCCCGTTGTGCATACTGCTTGTTGCGATTCGCTAAACGCCTCATAGCGCATGGTAAAGCGGTCTTCTTTGATATCGGTAATATATGAGCCAATATACAAGGTATCTGGAAACGTAACTGGTCGCTTGTATTGCGCGTACGTATCACGTAAAACCGGACTATGGGTAGGTTCTGATAATACAGAAAGTAAGCCCGTTTGAGTCAAAAAATCGATTCGCGCGGTTTCAAAATAGCGAAAATACGACACGTTATTCACATGCCCCAACGCATCCATTTCTCCCCACACCACATTCACTTTGGTGGTGATTGCAAACTTTTCTAAAAATTCCTGCATGATGTTGCCTTTAATTTTGTTTATTGAACTCGAGAGTAACAACTCATCGTACCAGCAACAAGGTTAACGAGATAGTTTAAGGCAACTTGTCAAAACAAAGAAAGCAAAGCCAGCATTTCGCAGTGCAACCTTACGCCCCCCGTAGGTCGCCATTGATGGCGACAAATAATACACCCACTCCCTTTGATTTCGACACAACGGTAAATATAAGCGCAATCCCTATCATTCAATCTCACAAAAAATTGACGCCTTTTTGTGGGAACAACACCCAAGACAAATCACTAATAATTTTTCTCAATACTTTCAATATATAAGCAAACAGCAGAGCAATATTTATAAGCTTGGTTTAAAAAATGCATCTGAAATCAAAATCAGAATTAAACTTAAGCATGTCACCAATATGAACAACAGCACAAATACAGTTTATGTACTGAGCGGTTACGCCAAATGCGCCATCACTCAGCAAGGGAAATACAAACTTGGTAACAAACACTCCATCGGCCTGCTAACCACAGACGAAAACTACGAAGATAACATCAATAAACTTGAGGCCTTTATTAAAGATTTAGGTTGGGAGTCCATTACGTTTTGCATGGTTGAAACTGTTAACGACATCAGCACCCTATCCAACGACGTTTTGGTATCCAGTTTTCTTAGAGCTCAGCAAAATGGCCAATCGTTAGTAGTAAACGATCTCCCTATTACCGTCCATTAAGGCGGTAAATGCACACTACAAGGCCTGCAACTAAAGTATTAAGCAATTCTACATCGCGTTGAGCCAAACCGAGTAGGAGCGGCTTCACGCCGCGATCTTCAGGAGCTTGCCAGCGACTACGAACAATTCGTAGCAGCGACTTGTTTTTTGACCCCGCCCTGCAATTTTACCTTTCGCCGCTTTGGCGATGAAAAGCAGCAGACTAATCTATTCAACGCCGAGCTGAATTTGACCGGGTGGGAGCGGCTTTACGCCGCGATCTTTCGTGATTGCCAGCGGCTACAAACAATTCGTAGCAGCGACCTTATGTCGCCTTGCCGACGATCAAAAAGAGAAGCTTAAATTACACGCAAATCACATAATTTAATTAAATTGAACATTTTGCATAGAAAACCACAATATTATCAATAAACTTAAACTTTGAACTCTAACATGTATACATTAAGGGCGAGTGATGCTAAACACAGTTTTGGTAAACTACTTCCAAGTGCTCAACGAGAGCCTAAAAAATTAACAAAAACGACGAAGATGCTGTTGTCCGTTTTCCCTCTCGTGACGCGCCTCCACTTTCTCACTTTGCATGTAAAGTGCAGTAGTTACCCCTACAAGAATATTTGTATTACGCTAAATTCATCATGGACATAGCAAGTTTACTTCTATTAAAGTCTTTCATACATCTTACTTCTTACCTTGTTCCCAATCGTCTACCAAGCCAACAGGTAAATTATTTACTCCATTTGAGCGATAATGTGCAATTTCAAATCCACTGTGTTTTTTAGCTACCTCTGGTGGTAAATCATTATCAACCAATATTATCTGGCAAAGCTTTCCTTTCTCTTCAAAACTCTCGGCTAAATCTAAAAGAGACTCAAACAGATTTTTATATTTATCAGGATCAGACACTCCTTCGTTTTCATCTGCTTTAAGATCCGTATCAAATGCTTCGTCTTCAGGCGTTTTTCCTAAGAACTTTCCGACCGTATCAATCATCATCAAACTAGGTAAGTTTGTGTTGGTATTTAATTTAGCTTCCATAATCGAAGCTAGATAGCCAATTGAAGTAATAGTTCTTAAACCACCAGAGTTAATATTTCTGTATTCAATATTTCTCACTATCGGTAAAAAGCTCTTCTCACTAATAGATACACCAAATTGATTATTAATTTTTACATTTTGTAAGAATAAATCTAAAGAAACTGCCAGTTCAGATAGAACAGAAGACATTGAAGGAGAGCTTTTTAACATTTCCTCCAATCGCTCTTTTAATTGAGTGATATTGGATTCGATACGACCAATATGCTCAGCGATACTTCGTTGTCTATTTCTAACTTTCAACGCGTTTACAAATTTATCTCTTCGCTCAACAAGCTTTGCACTTTCCTTTACCAATACATCTCTTTCAGCCAAAAACGGAGTAACAGCATTCGCTAACTCTTCATCTATGTATTCTTTCGCCTTTGACTTTTCTCTGTAAAGCTCGTTTAGGGTTTGCGTGGTCTCTTCAAGTTCCTTTCTATTTTCTGAAATTAAAGCAGTTACATCTTTAGACCGTCTTACTATAGAGTTTAACTCATGCTTGAGTTTGTTTTCTTCGGAGATATCAAACTCTTCAGAGACATCACTCAGATTTATTGTATTATAACAAATCGGGCAACTTGAAGTCGTATATTCTTGTTTTCCAATTGCATTTCTTGCTTGTGACGCAGCTTTCAGCTTTTGAATATCGTTTTGATAATCGTTACTTAAACGCGAAAACCTTTCTATGTTTCTCTCAGCATGACTCTTAACATCTTCGAATCTCTTGATATCTAGATTAATAATATCTAATGCTTCTTTAAGTCCACCGTAAAGTTCATTATTGGATACCATTTTGTTGTTAAGTTCTTTTAGCTGCCTATCTAGATCTTCTTTTAACTCATCAATCAGCGTTATCTCTTCATCTATAGCCGATGTTTGCTCAAACTCTATTTCTGACAAAAATTTTGAAATGACCCTATACTGACTTTCCAGGTCCGACTTTTCCTTTGTCTTAGTCGATATATCAACCTCAAGATCTGAAATATTTGTGTCTAAAACATTAAATATGTACTTCAATACTTCCCTATTTTTCACTTCAACAACAGGATTGCCAATGTTAAGCATGTGAGTGCTACCGACATCATCTTGGTTTAAGTACATATATTTGAATAAGTCTAAAAAGCTTAATCTAGCAGTGTCTGAATTGTCTTTTGTAGGTGCTTGTTTTAATTTAACTACTGGAAAATTCAGTTCTTCTAGCAGAAAATCTGAAAGACTTTTCTTTTCATTTGTACTCCTAGAAACTGACGATACATATTTTTCCGGAAAGTTTTCTTCTAACTTGGTGTATCGACATGAATACACCTCGACATCTTTAGTCGAATTGTATAGGTCTCGAATAATACAATATGGCGTTCCATTAATTTCGACTTCTAATACAGCATATTTTACAGATGACGAAATCTCATGGTCTAACTTACTCTGTTTCCCACCTAGTAAATAATAAACAATTCTAAGAATACTAGATTTACCTGTATCAGCATCCCCATAAATTATGTTAACTCCCGGGTAAAAAGGAACTGTATAATTTTTTCTATGGCCAACTAACACTAGTTGCTTTAGTAATAATCCTTGCTGAGTAGTCATTTTTATCCTTGCTTCAAGACTGAATTAATATAAGTACTTATCTTGGATGAGTTTTCTGACTGCAATTTAGCCAAACTATCAATAAAATCATTAATTTTTTTGTAGTAACCATCAGTAAACTCTTCCAATATCGAGAGACCACTGTCATTTAATTCAAGCAAAAAGCCTTCTTTTTCATTAAATGAAACTTGAATATATCCTTTAACCGACAAAGCTTTTATCAACTTAGTAACTTTATCTCGGTTAAATAACTCATCTAGATTTGGTGCTATTGTATCAACAGTAAAGTAGTCAGTTTGTTCAATTAGAAACTGCTTTTTTCCTGCTTTCGATAACACTTTATTCAGGAAAACCGGTCGAGTGACCAAAAAATAAAACGTCTGAATTTTATCAATTGTTAAAACTGCTTTTCCACGCTTGGTTCGAGCTAATTTTCCGATAATTAGCATTAGAATTCCCGCATTGTAGTAAAAGTCTCGCTCTGGCTGCAAAAAAGGTAGGCTACTCATAGCCTTTTTCCTTTAAGTTCTCTTTCATTGACGCAATATTAGTATTTTTGTCCCACCAAATAGTTTCAGCTTCACTGTTAGCTAATTGATGCAGCATTCCTTGTTTATGAATTGCGTTTAAAAATGGAACTAGAGTTTTCAAAAACTCTTTATCTTCTTTCATTATTTGCTCATGAACATCAGCCAATAACAACCCTGAATTAGGAATTCCATCATGAACATATTTGGTATAACTATTTTGATAAACTTTCTTAATTTTCTTGTACAATTCAGCCAATCGTTTCTGATCTGAGGCACTGCTGAAGATTTTTCGAATGTACTCAGCATTTAAGAATACTTCTTTGGCATCGCGTATTGATGTTTTATGGACGTCAGCAGCCAATAGCTTCAATACGAAAAGCTCATCACTGTACTCATCGTCATTGCCTAGAGCCTGAATTTCAAAGCCACTTATTGCAGGATCACCATCTCGATAATCTAAAATCAGTTTTTTAACTGCAACAAAAATCGTAGAGTTTTCGTTATCTGGCTTAGTAATACTTGAGTGGTTTTCATCTACACTAATTACATCTGATACTTCTTTATCTGCAGGTACAGCGCTAGTTTTATCTACAATGCTGTCGCTTGTACCATAGAAGTACTTCGTTGTTGGCCTTAGAGAAGTTTTTAACCAGTAATCATTTAGTTTATGAATAAAGCCATTTAAAGGTTCCAACCCCTCTATTTGTAAATTATTACTTATTAAATTCCCATATGTAGCTAACTTAGCCCCTTGATGGGGTACAGCTAGTGATAGAAACATTTTAACCTTTGACACTGACTTTTCTTCTAGATCTTTAATAATTAGACTTTTAGTTACAAGGCCTCCCATACTGTGGGCGATGACAAACACGGATTCATATTTTTCTAACCTAAATCGAAACTCAGTGCGTAGTAAATTGGAAATTTCTTCTATGCTGGAGTTATTTCTTAATTTCCCATGTGATGTACCAAAAAGTTTTTTCAATAACTTAGATGTATTACTAACTTTAGCGAAAAGATTTGTTAATTTAGTGAAATAGGTGAACTGTGCAATATCAAAGTGATCAGATATTTCTTTGTCTTGAAGTAACAACGTAGGAAAAGAAACTTTACCGTTTAAACTCCATGTGTCAGAGCCTCCAGTGAAGCCATGAACGAACAATATAAGGTTGGAGCCACTACTCTTTTCGGAAATAAACTCGATCATTTTCACCTTCCTTAGTATTTAAGTTGGAACAACAACTCCCAACCTGATAATTTTGTTAACTTATGGTATACAAAACCAACTTTATGTAAAGATTAATAAGACCAAAAACATGAATTAACCTCTCTTAGGGGTCTTGTAAAGACTACCCAGTAAATCCTTCTCCTTATATCGCGTCAGAAAAAATTGATGATCAATATCAGCGTATAGCGAGATTTTATTCCCGACAAATTTCAAGTACTCAATTCCCTTAAGGAAATGCGCTGCAAGCCAGAATGACAAAGTGATCTGCCATTATGACGTTTACGTTTTTATTAATTTTCTGTTTGAAAATTAAGCGTAGCATTGGTGCCGTCGGGATGACTAGCGATCGATGCGTAACGTAGCAACGCAGCGCGAGGAAATGGAGGTATGGATGGCGACCTACGTAGAGATTTGGTGTGAAGTCTAAGTTATGCGTCGTTATAAGGGATCGCGGCGTGAAGCCGCTCCCACAAACCAAGAAAAGAGTCAAACATGAGCCACCACCAAATCCATATCCACAAAAAAGCCGCTCTTTTTACAAAGGGCGGCTTTTCAATATTTGCTAAGTCGCGCTCAAGCGCGACCTACAAACCCTTACGCATCGCGGTAAGTATCAACCGCTGGGCAAGAACAGATTAGGTTACGGTCGCCGTATACGTCGTCGATACGGGTTACCGTTGGCCAGAATTTGTCTTTTGCTACGCTTGGTACTGGGAATGCAGCTGCGAGGCGATCATATGCACGGTTCCAGTCGTTGCTTAGTACGTCTGCTTGCGTGTGTGGTGCAAATACTAATGGATTGTCTTCGATAGACCACTCGCCTGATGCAATCTTGTCGATTTCACCTTTGATAGAAACCATAGCTTCGATAAAGCGGTCGATTTCTACCTTAGACTCAGATTCCGTTGGCTCAACCATAAGTGTGCCCGCAACTGGGAACGACATTGTTGGTGAGTGGAAGCCGTAGTCTTGTAGACGCTTAGCAACGTCCATTTCGGTAATGCCAGTTGCTTCCTTCAGTGGGCGAAGGTCAACAATACATTCGTGAGCAACGCGGTCGTTACGGCCACGGTATAGAATTGGGTAGTGCTCGCTCAACTTAGCCGTTAGGTAGTTAGCGTTTACGATTGCCATTTCAGTGGCTTGCTTAAGGCCTTCACTGCCCATCATCGCGATGTATGCCCACGAGATAGGTAGAATAGCAGCAGAGCCGTAAGGTGCCGCAGAAACCGCGCCGTTACCTACGTTTGTGCCTTCTACGTTGATCACGCTGTGGTTAGGCATAAATGGCGCTAGATGCGATTTAACACCGATAGGACCAACACCTGGGCCACCGCCACCGTGTGGAATACAGAATGTTTTGTGTAAGTTTAAATGTGATACATCAGAGCCGATTGAACCTGGGCTAGTTACCCCAACCTGCGCGTTCATGTTTGCGCCATCCATGTATACTTGGCCGCCGTGCTGGTGCACGATGTCGCATACTTCACGGATAGATTCTTCGTATACACCGTGTGTAGACGGGTAAGTGACCATGATGCACGATAGGTTTTCAGCTACGTCTGCGGCTTTCGCGCGTAGGTCTTCCATATCGATGTTACCGTTTTTATCACAGTCAACCACAACCACTTTCATGCTTGCCATTTGTGCAGACGCTGGGTTTGTACCGTGCGCTGAACTTGGGATCAAACAGATATTACGGTGACCTTCACCGCGAGACTCATGGTACTTACGGATCGCGATAAGACCTGCGTATTCACCTTGTGCACCTGAGTTTGGCTGTAGTGATACTGCGTCGTAACCTGTGATGTTCACAAGCCAGTCATGCAGCTCAGTCATCATGATCTTGTAACCTTGTGCTTGATCGATTGGGCAGAACGGGTGTAGCTCTGCAAACTCAGGCCAAGTCACTGGGATCATTTCAGCGGTTGCGTTTAGCTTCATGGTACACGAGCCCAATGAGATCATTGAGTGGTTTAGTGCTAAATCTTTGTTTTCAAGACGCTTGATATAACGCAGCATCTCAGTTTCGCTGTGATAGCTGTTGAAGTTAGCATGCGTTAAAATTTCGTCGTCGCGCACTAGGCTTGCAGGAATACCTGTGATGTTCTCGCCTGATACTTGTGCGTCTAGCGCATCTACATTTAGGCCGTGGTCGTCGCCTAAAATGATGTCAAATAGCTCAGCTACGTCCGCACGCGTTGTGGTTTCGTTTACTGCAATTGAGTATTCGCCGTTGTGGTTAAGGGCAAAGTTCACGCCTTTTGCTACGGCACGCGCCACAACCGCTTGCTTGTCAGCGTCGTCCGCTTTAACAGTAATAGTGTCAAACCACGTATCGTGCTTAAGTGCCACGCCTTTTGCTTTAAGACCCGTTGCAAGAATGCTTGCAAGACGATTAATACGCTCAGCGATGATCTTAAGACCTTGAGGACCATGGTAAACCGCGTAAAACGCAGCCATGTTCGCAAGTAACACCTGTGCAGTACAGATGTTTGAGTTCGCTTTTTCACGGCGGATATGCTGTTCACGTGTTTGCATCGCCATACGTAGCGCGTCGTTACCTAAACGGTCTTTAGACACACCAATAATACGGCCTGGTAGTGAACGCTTGTAAGCATCACGCGTGGCAAAGAATGCCGCGTGTGGACCGCCGTAACCCATAGGTACACCAAAACGCTGTGCAGAACCAAGCACTACGTCTGCGCCTAGTTTACCTGGTGCTTTAAGTAGCATTAAGCTCATGATGTCTGCGGCAACACAGGCAATCGCTTTTTTGTCTTGTACTTGTGCGATTAGGTCAGTAACGTCGACCACTTCACCTGATGTTGTTGGATACTGGAATAGCGCACCAAAAATCTCGTGGTTAGCAGCGTCGCTAGCAGGACCTACTACTACTTCAAAACCAAACTGCTCAGCACGCGTAGATACTACGTCGATAGTTTGTACGTGTACGTCGTCGGCAATAAAGAAGATGTTTGCTTTTTTCGCTTTAGATACACGTTTTGCAAGCGCCATTGCTTCTGCCGCTGCGGTGGATTCATCAAGTAGTGATGCACTGGCTAAGTCTAGGCCGGTAATGTCCATAGTCAGCGTTTGGAAGTTAAGTAGTGATTCCAAGCGACCTTGCGCAATCTCTGGCTGATAAGGGGTGTAAGCAGTGTACCAACCCGGATTCTCAAGTACGTTACGTAGGATAACGTGAGGTACGTGAGTTGGGTGGTAGCCTTGACCGATATAAGATTTGAAAACCTTGTTTTTGCTTGCTACTGACTTCAAGTAGCTTAGGGTTTCCACTTCTGTGCGGCTTTCACCGATCTGTAAGCCCTCTTCTAAACGAATTGAAGCAGGTACAGTTTGACCGATCAGCTCTTCAACACTAGATACTCCAAGAGCGCTTAGCATCTCGCTCACCTGTGCTGGGCTTGGCCCAATATGGCGGCGGATAAAATCTTGCTTTTGCTCTAACTGTTCAAGAGATTTGGCGTTTGACATTAGTCCAGGTTCCTATGATCCAAATGAAAAAGGTGAATACTGTTTTTATCTAAATGAGATACCTTGGTAACGGCAGTATTCTAAAAACGTTGGCATGATCTCGTCATACCTTGAGCAAGCACCCTTGCCCAAAAAGCAACAATAAAAGCCCCTAAAAAGGGGCTTTTATTACTATCAACAAATTAGTCTTCGTCGATTGAATTTGCGTAGCCTTCAGCGTCTAGTAGGTTATCTAGCTCAGACTCATCAGACGCTTTAATACGGAACAACCAACCGTCGCCGTAAGCATCGTTGTTTACAGTTTCAGGCGCATCTTCTAGGTCTTCGTTGATTGCAACGATAGTGCCGCCGATTGGTGCGTAGATGTCTGATGCTGCTTTTACAGACTCAGCAACTGCGCAGTCTTCACCCGCGTCAACTTCATCGTCTACTTCTGGTAATTCAACGAATACCATGTCGCCTAGAAGTTCTTGTGCGTGCTCAGTGATACCTACTGTGTACTCGCCATTGCCTTCAGCGCGAACCCACTCGTGTGAAGTAGCGTACTTTAACTCGCTAGGAATGTTGCTCATTTTTTTGTTCCTTTGGTCGGTTGCGATGTCACCCCGTGAGCGACATCAATGTTATTCTATTTATTATCTATAAAAACTAGATAATTGACTTGCCGTTACGAACGAAGCTTGGCTTAACTACTTTAACATCAACTAGCTTCTTACGCATTTCAACTTGTGCAGTCTCGCCAATTGAACGAGGTACACGCGCAAGCGCTACACTGAAGCCTAAAGTTGGTGAGAATGTACCAGAAGTAATAACACCTTCGCCACCTTCTACGATAACTTTAGAACCACCACGTAATACGCCTTTGCTTTCTAGGACTAAACCTACCAGCTTATCATTGCTTTGCTCAGCACGTTGTTTAGTGATAGCTGCACGACCGATAAAGTCACGCTCCTCTGGCTCCCATGCAATTGTCCATGCCATGTTCGCTGCAAGTGGAGACACCGTCTCGTCCATGTCTGAGCCGTAAAGGTTCATGCCCGCTTCTAAACGTAGCGTATCACGTGCACCTAGGCCAGCTGGACGCACACCTGCGTCTAATAATTTTTGCCATAAGTCCGCCGCACCATCGTTGTGTACTACGATCTCATAACCCTCTTCACCAGTGTAGCCCGTTGTTGCGATAAATAGGTCGCCAGCTTGCACACCAAAGAATGGCTTCATGCCTTCAACAGCCGCTTGTTGTTGTTCGTCTAGGATAGTTGCTGTTTTTGCTTTTGCGTTTGGACCTTGTACCGCAATCATCGCGTACTCAGGACGCTCAGTAACTGTCACTTCAAAATCTGCTGCTACCGCACCGATATGTGCAAGGTCTTTTTCGCGTGTTGCAGAGTTAACGACTAGGCGATATTGCGTTTCAGTGAAGAAGTAAATGATAAGGTCATCAATTACACCGCCCTGCTCGTTTAGCATGCCTGTGTATAGCGCCTTACCAGCCACAGTAAGCTTAGCTACATCGTTTGCAACAAGCTTTTGTAAAAATGCCTTTGCGTCTACACCTTCGATATCAACAATCGTCATGTGTGAAACGTCAAACATGCCCGCGTCAGTACGCACCGCGTGGTGCTCCTCAATTTGTGAGCCATAATTGATTGGCATTTCCCAACCGTGGAAGTCTACCATTTTCGCGCCAGCTTCTAGGTGCTTCGCGTGTAGTACTGTTTTAGAAGTCATACTTATCCTTCACTTTTTTACTCAGCCGCCATCGGTTGGCGCTGAGGGGGTTATTGTTATCGCGCTTACGATAACTGCACGGAATTTATGAAACGAGTTTAAAACCAGCGTCAGTGAGCGTCGTTTGCCACTTATCTAACACAGCAGCTTGCGCAATCAACTGATACTGTTGCTGTTCGTCCACCAGCAAGGTCGTAATAAATACTTCACCGCTTTGCTTGCCATAGCAGGCATTTTTATCTGAGATCCTAAGGCCTGGCGTTAACGTAAAGTCACTGACTAAACGCTCAAACGCAAGCTCACCGCTTATGGTGGCGGCAACTAAATCATGACGGCGAACCAGTTCAATATCAAACTCGTCAGCATGGCTATCAATCAGTGTTGCCAGCTCAGCGGCTGCACTTTCACTTGCAACAAAACGGTAAGCCGTTTCACTAAAATAGTACACGGCGAAATTTTCGCCACTGTCTAGTTTGCCTTGAAAACCCAAGCCAGGTGCCATTAACTTATTCAAGTTAAGTGCAAGAATTTGGCTTAAGAAAGGCGTGGTCTCAAAGCCGCTGAAATCAAGTACAACAACAGCATCAGTTGGCATGTAATGGTTTTGCGCCGGAACACTGCCCTGACGGTGCTTTGCAAAGATAATTGGCGTGACGCTCATGGCACTACCTTAGTGAAATTTCGATGAGCAAAAGTATAAGGATGCGCAAACTCAACAACAAATTGTATTTACTTATCAATTGATAAATAATATTAATGTACTTGGGTTTTATAAATTGCATTTCCTTATATGAAAAACTTATCAATTGATGGATTAAGAACGCTGGTCACTGTGGTTGATGTCGGTGGCTTTGCCAAGGCCGGTGAGTTGCTTGGCTTATCTCAGCCAGCTGTTAGCTTGCAAATCAAACGTTTAGAAGACATGCTAGGTTGCAAGCTGTTTAAAAAGCAGGGTCAAAGGCAGGTGTTGAATCAATATGGTGAGCTACTTTTGCCCCTAGCCAAACAAATGCTGCAGCAGAACGATGCAATTATTCAGCAATTTACCTCTGAGAGTGTGACAGGCCGAGTGCGTTTGGGCATTCCCAGCGAATTCGCAGC